>CAIYWM010000854.1 GCA_903929895.1 uncultured Alphaproteobacteria bacterium | reverse complement strand
TGTCCTACGGCGCCGGGTGCTTCCACGGCAAAGTCCACGGTGACACTGCCTGCCTTCTCGAAGACCAGGGTGATCGGCAGTTTGCCGCCAGCCGACAGCGGCGAGGCGAGGCCGCTCATCAGCAGGTGATAGCCGCGCGGCTTGAGGATCTGCTGGTTGGCCGGCGGGATGACGAGGCCATCGTCCATCTTCCGCATTTCGAGCACCGGGCCCTTGACCCGGATGGCCTGGATTTCGACGACGCCTGAGGCAGGGCAGCTGGCGGAAACGAGCCGATCTGTTTCGCCGTCGTTGACCACCGTCATGAAGCCGCCGGCGATATCCGGATGGGATGAAGACGACCGGGCCCAGGGCTTGACGATCTGGAGCGGGCCGAGGCTGGCGGCCGGAACTTCCTTTGGCTCAGAACGACGCAGCCACTTCAGCAAAATCCCTCCTCCACCGCGCCGTCAGTGCGCGAAATAGTGCATGCCGCCATCGACCGGGATGACCGCGCCCGTGATGTAGCGCGCCGCCGGAGAGGCCAGAAAGGCGACGAGATGTGCCACATCCTCCGGCTCGCCGAAATAGCCGATGGGGATGTTTCGCTCGATGAAACTGCGGCGGGCCTCCTCGGTCGGGTGGAGTTTCTGCAGGATCTGCTCGCTGTTGATGCGCCCTGGCTGAATGGTGTTCACAGTGACGTCGTCGGCGGCGACGTCGCAGGACAGGCCCTTTGCCCACAGATGCAGTGCGGCCTTGGCGGCGATGGCAGCATTCAGGCCGCGCGGCTCCATGGAGCCGCTGATGTTGACGATCCGACCCCATTTGCGCGCCCGCATCGCCGGCAGCAGGGCCTGGGTCAGCAGTCGCGCCGCCGTGAAGTTGAGCGCGAAGGCCTCCTCCCAGACATCCTCGCCGGCCTCCGGCCCGGTCGGTCGCGAGCCGCCGGCGCAGTTCACCAGGATGTCGATCGGGCCGAGCAGCTTGCCTGCCTCGGCGGCTATCCGGGCGAGATCGGCCGGGTTCGTGACGTCGCCTGCGATCGCGGTCACGCCGTCGAGCCGCTCGATCTTCTCGGCCCGCCGTGCCGTCGCGACGACCCGCGCGCCCTGTTGCGAGAGGAGCCTGACGACCCCTGCGCCGATCCCGGAGCTTGCGCCAGACACGAGGCAAGTCCGGTCCCTGAGCTGATAATCCATCGCGCCTTGATGGCGGAGAACGCGCGACCTGCCAAGGGACGGTGAGTGGCTTCAGCCGCCGCGCACCCTCCGCGTCGCCTCGACGTCGACGACGCCCTTGGCCGAGATCACGACACCGTAGTCGCGGAGCGCGGTTTCGACCGAGATCACCTCGTCGAGTACGTCGTCCGCCACGTCGGCCGGATCGCGCTCCAGTGGGTTACCGTAGCCGCCGCCGGCGGGGCCGTAACAGACGAAGCGGCCGTCCCTGGCGATGTTCATGTGCGGCACCTTCGACGGCAGCGCGCGGTCGGCCTGGCCCGGCACCATCAGGTCGAGCTTGGCCGGCATGCCCTCTCTGCCGCCCAGGAATCCCCACGGCCGGTAGCGGTGGCCTTCGCCCTCGACCGAGGCGCCGCCGTCGCTCAGGAACGCGAATTCGCGGACCGAGCCCAGGCCGCCGCGCCACTTGCCGGCACCGGCCACGTCCTCGCGCAGTTCGTAGCGCAGCACCCTCAGCGGCAGATGGGTTTCGATGTCCTCGATCGGGTTGTTGCGCGTGTTGGCATAGAGCGTGTCGACGGCGTCCATGCCGTCCTTGCCCAGACGCCCGCCATAGGAGCCTTCGAAGATCTCCATGTGCACCCAGTGGGTCTCGTCCTTGAGGCCGGAGAAGGCGATGACCTTGAGGTTGCCGATGCCGGCCGAGACGTTGCCCGGCATGGCCTGCGACAGCGCCTTCATCACCGTGTCGGCGAGCTGGTTGCCGGGACAGAAGCGCGCGATGGTCGGGGCCGGGAAGGTCGGGTTGGCCAGGCAGCCCTTGGGCGCCACGATGGTGATCGGGCGGATAAGGCCCGCATTGACCGGGATGTGTCCGTGGATCTCGGTGTCGAGCAGGACCGAGCGGATGGTGAGCCAGATGGCGATGTCGGCGGTGCCTTCGAGCGGCATGTTGATCGGCCGGTCGGGTACCTGTGGCGCCGTCCCGGTGAGGTCGACCACCAGGGCGTCGTCCTTCTTGGTGATGGTGACGACGATCGGCAGTTCCTTCTTGGTGGGATCGTCGCTGTCGAGATAGCCGTCGATCGCCGTCTCGGCGCGATAGACCCCGTCGGGCAGCTTCGCGATCGCCTGCCGCATCAACCGCTCGGCATGATCCATCAGCGCGCCGCACGCCTGCTCGAAGGTTTCGAGCCCGTAGCGCTCGACCAATTCGACCATGCGCTCCGCACCGATGCGGGCCGCTGCGACCTGGGCGTCCATGTCGCCGACCACGAGGTCGGAGGCACGGATATTGTCGCGCACGATCTGCCAGACCGCGTCGTTCCGGACGCCGCGGTCGTAGACCTTGATGGCCTTGAATTGCAGGCCCTCGGCATAGGCATCGATCGCCTCGACGATGCCGCAGGAGCCGGGCGACAGCGCACCGATGTCGAGATGATGCGCGGTGGTCGCCGCGAAGGCGATCAGGCGGCCCTGCACGAAGACCGGCACGATGAAGGCCACGTCGGGCCCGTGGCTGGCGCCGGAATAGGCGTCGTTGTGCATGATGACGTCGCCCGGGCGGATCGTCTCGCCGCGCGCGGCCAGGATGCGCTGGATGCCGCGCACGTAACCCGGGATCGGGCCGGACTGCAGCGGCGTCGACTGTGCCGATTCGGCCAGGCCGCGGCCTTCCGCATCGACGAGGGCCGCTCCAAAATCCTCCGACTCGCGGATGATCGAGGAGTAGCTCATGCGCATCAGCTTGTAGCCCATCTCGACGGCGATGTTCTCCAGCGCACCCTGGATCACGCTGCTGGTGATCGGGTCGATGCGGTCGGGCTTGGTCGCGGGCTGGCGGACGGCGGCTGTGCTCATTGCTTTGCCTCCTTGCGGATCATGAGGTTGCCGGCTGCGTCAGCCTCGAAGCTGAAGTGCGGCGGCACGACGGTGGTGGTGTCCATTTGCAGGACGATCGCGGGACCGGGGATGCGCTCGCCGACCGGCAGCAGGTCGCGGCGATAGAAGGTCGTCGGGTAGTCGGCAAGCTTGCCATCGACGCGGAAGGTGCCGTTGCCCGAGCGCACTTTCGCACTGCTGAGAGAGCGGGCGCCATCCGTCACGGGCTTCGCGATGGTCGCGGCGCTGGCCGCACCGACCAGTCGCAGGTTCACGATCTCGATCGCGGAGTCGGCGAAGTGATGGCCGTATTCGCGTTTGTGTACCTCGTGGAAGGCCTCGAAGGCCTTGGCGAGGGCAGCGTCATCGAGAACGCCGTCGGGGAAGGTGACCCGGAGTTCGTAGCCCTGGCCGACGTACCGAAGATCGCCGCGGCGCTCAAACGTTACATTCGAGAGAGCGATGCCGTCTGCGGTAAAGCGTCCGGCGAGTTCCCTGGCCATGGCGTCGAAGTCGGCGTTGATGCGGGCGAGGTCGGCCGTTCCTGAAACCTGGAACGAGGTGCGGATGGCGTCGTAGCGCAGGTCGCTGATCAGCAGGCCGACCGCCGAGGTGATGCCAGGATGTGGCGGCACGATCACCTCTGTGACGCCCAGCATGTCGGCCACTTCGGCGCCATGCAGCGGACCGGCCCCGCCAAACGCCACCAGCACGTAGTTGCGCGGATCTATGCCCTTCTGGACGGTCCGGGAGCGGATGGCGTTGGCCATGTTGGCGTTGATGAGGGTGATCACGCCCTCGGCGGCCTCGCGGTCGGAGAGGCCGAGCTCACGCGCCAGTTCGCCGATCACGCGGCGGGCCGCGACCTCGTCGAGCGCCATGCCGCCGCCCAGGAAATTGCCGCCGTCGAGCCGCCCCAGCACGACATTGGCATCGGTGACCGTGGCCCGCGTGCCGCCGCGTCCATAGGCGGCGGGGCCGGGTACGGCGCCTGCCGAGCGCGGCCCCACCTTGAAGGCACCGGCCTGGTCTACATAGGCGATCGAGCCGCCGCCGGCGCCGATCGTGTGCACGTCGATCATGGGCACCAGCACCGGGAAGCCGGCAATCCAGGTGTCGCGCGCCGTGGCCTCGCCGAAGCCGCCTTCGGTGACGATGCCGATGTCGGCCGAGGTGCCGCCGACGTCGAAAGTGATGAGGTTGCGCCTGTCCGAGAGCGCGCCCGCCCAGTCGCCGCCGATCACGCCGGCGGCCGGTCCCGAGAGCAGGGTGAGCACCGGCCGCTCCGCCACCATGCCGGGCGTCGCGACGCCGCCGTTGGAGGCCATGATGCGCAGGTAGGCCTTGAAGCCCGATGCCTCGATCTCCGATTCGAGGCGTGTCACGTAGTTGCGCACTTTCGGGCCGACGAAGGCATTCATCGCCGTCGTCGTGAACCGTTCGAACTCGCGGAACTGCGGCGACACCGACGAAGAGGTCGTGGCGAAGCAATCCGGATATTCCTCGCGGACGATCTCCAGGGCCCGCGCCTCGTGCGTGGCGTCCAGATAGGAGAACAGGAAGCAGATCGCGATGGCCTGCACGCCCGCTTCCTTCAGCTCGCGCACGGCTTGGCGTACACCGTCCTCGTCGAGCGGCTCCAGCACCTCGCCGCGTGGCGGCACCAGTCGTTCCGTTACCGTCTTGCGATGGCGGCGCTTCACCAGCGGCCGGTCCTGCCAGGGAATGTCCTGCATGATCGAGTAATGCTGCGGCCGCTGATGCCGGCCGATATGCAGGATATCGCGATAGCCGCCGGTGGTGATCATGCCGGTGACGGCGCCGTCGTGCTCGAGGATCGCATTGGTCGCGATGGTCGTGCCGTGGAACACGGTGTCGATCGTCTCGCGCGGGATCGAATACTTGTCGCAGAGCGCCATCAACCCCTGCACGACTCCGCGGGAGGGATCGTCCGGCGTGGTCGACACCTTGTGCACGGCGGTGCGGCCGGCCTCGGTGTCGGCATAGACCAGGTCTGTGAAAGTGCCGCCCACATCCACGCCGATCAGCCGCATTACTGCCTCCCCAAGTCTCGCGTTGGCCTGCAGCGAGCAAGGACCGCGCCAATGCCCCCTGGTTGATGGCTTTGCCCCCAGGGAATTCTACAGTGCTGGCATGCGCCTTGCTTGCTCCCTGGCATGGCCAAGCAGCCGGACATTGAACTCGTTTCCCTGACCAAGCGCTACGGCGAGACGGTGGCGGTCGATTCGATCGGCCTGCGCATCCCGGCGGGATCCTATTGCTGCCTGCTCGGACCCAGCGGCTGTGGCAAGACCACCACCTTGCGCATGATCGCGGGTCACGAGGAAGCGTCCGAGGGCGACATTATCCTGGGATCTGAGAACATTACCGGCCTGCCGCCGGCGGCGCGCGGCACGGCGATGATGTTCCAGAGCTACGCGCTCTTTCCTCATCTCGATTGCACCGACAATGTGGCTTTCAGCCTGAAGATGCGCGGCGTCGACAAGGACACGCGCCGGGCCCGCGCCGTCGAGATGCTGAAGCGCGTTCACATGGATGCCTATGCCGGCCGCCTGCCGGCCCAGCTCTCGGGCGGCCAGCAGCAGAGGGTCGCGCTGGCGCGGGCTCTGATCACCGATCCGCAGGTCCTGCTGCTCGACGAGCCGTTGTCGGCGCTGGATCCCTTCCTGCGCATCAAGATGCGCGAGGAGCTGAAGAGCCTGCAGACGCGGCTCGGCATCAGCTTCATCCATGTGACGCACAGCCAGGACGAGGCGATGGCGCTGGCCGATCTGGTCGTGGTGATGAACGGCGGCAGGATCGAGCAGTCGGCGCCGCCGCGCGAAGTCTTCAACCGCCCGGCTTCGGCCTTCGTCGCGAAGTTCATTGGCGGGCACAACGTGCTGCCCTCGGCCGTCGCGCGTGCCGGCGCCGGCGCGGGGCCGTTTGTTGCCATTCGCGCCGATCGCATGTCGGTGCAGGCCGGCACATCGGCCGCAGCGGGTGCCACCTCGCTGCAGGGCGTGGCGCGCTCGGTCGAATATCTCGGCTCAACCGTGCAAGTCGGCATCGATGTGATCGGACTCGACACGCTGTCGGCCACGCTGTCTGAGGCGCGCTTCGATGCATCGCCCGTTCGGCCCGGCGAGCCGGTGCTCCTGTCGTGGAATCCCGAGGACGTACACGCGCTCGGGCGTTGAAGGGAGGCGGCCCCGCGCCGTCGAGGTTTGAAGGAGGAAGACGAGATGGCTCGGAAATCGAATGGCGGCATCGGCCGCCGCAGGATGCTCAAAGGCGCGGCCGGGATCGCCGGCGCGGCCGTCGGCAGCGGCGCCATCACCGGCTTCCCGGTGATCTGGGCGCAGAACAACAAGAACATCGTGCTGCGCCAGTGCGGCACCGGCGTATCGGCGATCAACGAGATCGCGGAGAAGTGCAAGGCCGACCTCGGCATCACGCTCCAGATGACGGCGCTCGATTCCGACGCGGTCGTGCAGCGCGTCGTGACGCAGCCGAACTCCTTCGATATCGGCGACATCGAATACTGGATGATCAAGAAGGTCTTCCCGGCCAACACGCTGCAGGCGATGGACGTGAAGAAGATCAAGCTGTTCGACAAGATCGTGCCGATCTTCACCACCGGCAAGCTGAAGCCCGACAGCGTCATCGCCCAGGGTACGGCGCCGAGCACGGTGAGCTTCGTGGAGGGTGCGGGCTCGACCAAGTTCGCCAAGGACCAGACCCAGTGGTTCACCATTGTGCCTACGATCTACAACGCCGATACGCTCGGTATCCGGCCCGACCTGGTCGGTCGCAAGATCGATTCGTGGAAGGACATCCTCGACCCGAAATTCAAGGGCAAGACGTCGATCCTGAACATCCCGTCGATCGGCATCATGGACGCCGCGATGATCTGCGAGGCGGCCGGGATCGTGAAGTACGGTGACAAGGGCAACATGACCAAGGCGGAGATCGACAAGACCATCGATTTCCTGATCAAGACCAAGAAGGACGGCCAGTTCCGCGCCTTCTGGAAGACCTTCGACGAATCGGTGAACCTGATGACGTCGGGCGAGGTCGTGATCCAGTCGATGTGGTCGCCGGCGGTGTCGGCGGTGCGGGGCAAGGGCGTGCCCTGCGTCTATCAGCCCCTCAAGGAAGGCTACCGTGCCTGGGGCGGCGGCCTGGCGCTGGCCAAGCATCTGCAGGGCGCTCAGCTCGACGCGGCCTACGACTACATCAACTGGTACCTGTCCGGCTGGGTCGGCGCCTTCCTCAACCGCCAGGGCTACTATTCGGCGGTGCTCGATACGGCCAAGGCCAACATGACGGCTGACGAGTGGGGCTTCTGGATGGAAGGCAAACCGGCCCAGGGCGACATCAAGAACCCGCAGGGCCAGATCGTGGAGAAGGCCGGCGCGGTGCGCGACGGCGGCTCGTTCTACGACCGCATGGGCGCCGTCGCCTGTTGGAACGCGGTGATGGATGAGGACCGCTACATGGTCCAGAAGTGGAACCAGTTCATCGCCGCCTGATCGTTTCGGATATTGCGTTTAACTCCCTCAAACTGCCTCTCCCCCCTAGCGGGGGAGAGGGTATGAATTGATGAACCGCGTAAAAATCTGGGTCACCTACCTGCAGGTCGCGCCGCTCGCGCTGGTGTTCCTGCTGTTCCTCATCGTCCCGATCGCCACGATCGTGGTGGTGAGCTTCTTCGACTACAACACGACCCAGATCATTCCGGCCTTCCTGCTGCAGAACTACGAGGAGCTGCTGCTCTCGCCGGTGACATGGCGGACCTACCAGCAGACCATCCAGTTCGCGCTGATCACCTGGGCGCTGACCCTGTTGATCGGCTTCACCGTTGCCTATTTCGTGGCCTTCCACGTGCGCTCGCCCACGATGCAGACGGTGCTGTTCCTGCTCTGCACCATTCCGTTCTGGACTTCCAACGTCATCCGCATGATCTCATGGATCCCATTCCTCGGGCGCCACGGTCTTGCCAATACGACGCTGATGAACCTCGGCCTGATCAAGGAGCCGCTGGAGTTCCTGCTCTATTCCGATTTCTCGGTCGTGCTGGCCTATGTCCACCTCTACACGCTGTTCATGGTGGTGCCGATCTTCAACTCGATGATGCGCATCGACCGCAGCCTGCTCGAAGCGGCGCGCGACGCCGGCGCGAGCGGCTGGCAGACACTGGTCAACGTCATCCTGCCGCTGTGCAAGCCCGGCATCGCCATTGGCTCGATCTTCGTCGTCACCATCGTGATGGGCGACTTCGTCACCGTGCGCATGATGAGCGGGGGGCTCAGCGCCTCGGTCGGCCTGATGATGGCGAACGCCATGTCGCTGCTGCAGTATCCCGCCGCGGCGGCCAACGCGGTGATTTTGCTCCTGCTCGTCCTGTTCATCGTCGCGGCCATGATGCGCCTGGTCGACATCCGCAAGGAGCTGTGACGTGCAGCATGGCAAGCGCGGCCCCGCCTTCTGGCTCCTCGGCGCCTTCTTCTGCCTGTTCGTGCTGTTCCTCTACGGCCCGACCCTGACCATCCTGATCCTGTCGTTCCAGGGACCGGGGGGCGGGCTCACCTTCCCGATGAATGGCGTCTCGCTGCATTGGTTTAAAAACCTGTTCGAGAAGCAGATGGTGGGCGACTTCGCGGGCTCGCTGCAGCGCTCATTGATCCTCGGTGCTGCCGTCATGCTGATCACGGTCGTGGCCTCCTTTTCGGCGGGGCTGGCCTTCCGCTCGCGCTTCCGCGGTTCGGGCATCCTCTTCTATCTCGCCATCGCCAGCCTGATCGTGCCGTCGATCCTGATCAGCCTGGGCATCGGCCTGCTGTATCGCGTGCTGGGCTGGGATCCCGCCTGGTAC
>CAIYWM010000853.1 GCA_903929895.1 uncultured Alphaproteobacteria bacterium | reverse complement strand
TGAAGCCTTCATTCGCCATCAGCGCGTTGGCGCCCGAGCGCGGAACGTTGAGGTTGGCGTTGGCCGATTCCACAGTGCCCGACAGCGGCACCCAGACAGGCACGGGGCCGGCCGCATTCTTCGCGGGCACGACGACGAAGGCGCGCATCAGGCCATCGCTCGGGAAGTTGGTGTTGAGTCCCTCCTTCACCTCATAGCCTGCGGGGCAGCGCCACAAGCTGGCGTCGGCCTCTTCCGGCGGCTGAGGAGAGGCGCAGGCTGTGGCCAGAAGTGCTGCGGCGAAACCAAAAACTGTGTGACGCATCTGTCTGTCCCTATTTTCCATCGACCGAGAAGGCGAGCAGCACATTGCCATCGCGCCCGGACAGGTCGTTCGGATTTCCCGTCTGCCGGCCGGCATAGCCCGAATGGACATAGACGATCCCGCCCGCAACAGTAGGCCCGGCTCCATCTATCACACCACCGAGCACCTGCTTGCCTAACACAGACGTGTGCGGCGCGCCCGCCGTGTCGAAGTCCCACAGCACCTTGCCGTCCGCCGCCGCATAGGCGCGGAAACGGCCGTTCATCGCGCCTGCGAACACAACGCCCGGAATCACCGTTACGGCCTGCGACATGGCGGGGCTGCAATAGACATTGTTCCAGCGGCACGGAAGCACCGGCGATGGCGCGCTCCAGGCGATGCTGCCGTCGCTGATGTTGAGTGCGTAGAGGCCGGGCTTCGCGCCGTTGCGCGTCACCACGTCGGAGATCGCGACATAGACCTTGTCCTCGTCCGCCGCCGGCCCGAACTCGACGCCGCCGAGCGCGCTGCCCGGCGATAGTCGCGTCTGCCAGACAACCTTGCCGCCATCGGCCGGATCGAGCGCCCAAAGAATGCCGGACTTCTGGCCCGCGAGCAGAAGCTGCCGCCCGTCCTTCTGCGTATGCAGGATGGGTGATGCTCCAAGTGCAAAGTCAGGCCCCAGCACGGCCGGGCAGTTTGCCGCGCGCGGACAGCCGATGATGTAGTTGTCGTCGGCCCAGACCTGGTTCTTCCACACGACTTTTCCTGTGCGCAGCTCCATCGCGATCACGGAGTTGGAGCCGTCGTGCGGCGCATCCGTGTGCGAGTTGGACGTCGACACATAGACAAGGTTGCGCTTGGGATCGATCGTCGGCGCCGACCAGATCGATCCGCCGGACGGCCCCCACATCTGCTGGCCCTTGGCGTTTAGGCGGTAAGGCATGTTCTTCTGGCTCGTCGTGTAGGTCTTCCAGAGGATCGTGCCGTCGCGCGCATCCAACGCTACCAGCGAACCGATGAAGCGGCAGCACTCGTAATTGTCGTTGGTGGCGAAGGCTTCGTTGCCTGTGGAGATCGGCACGAGCAGCACGCCGTCCCACAGTGTCGGCGAGCCGGTCATCTGCACGCCTGTCTCGGTCTCGATCTGCGTGCGCCAGATTTCCTCGCCGGTGTCGGCATCCAGCGCCACGGCGCTCTTTGTCCAGTCAGAATAGTAGAGCGCGGTCTTCGCTTTCGTGCCCGCAGGCATCGCCCCCACATGTACGCTCGAGCGCGTGGCCGCGCCGGCGTCGTGGCGCCAGTAGACGCAGCCGGTGTCGGCGTTGAGCGCATAGACCGCGCCGGACATGGATGTGACGAACAGACGTTCGCCGATAATGGTCGCCTGCCCGTTCTTGGATCCCGGATAGTGGAACGCCCACTTCAACTTCAGCTTGGGCACATCGGCCGCATCAAGACCCGGGCGCGTCTGGTAGCGCGCATTGTCGGCCGACGGGCTCCAGCCCACCCAGGCGTCGGCGGCGGCAAGATTGACCGGCGGCGTAGGCCCTTCGCACTTGGGCGCATCCAACGGCATCTCCGCCGATGACGGTCCCCAGATCGCATTGGAGTCCGGATCGCCTGCCGTGCCTCGCCCACCCACCACAGGGCTGAGGTAAAGCGCGATGGCTTTCATCTCATCCTCACT
>CAIYWM010000852.1 GCA_903929895.1 uncultured Alphaproteobacteria bacterium | reverse complement strand
GGCCTTCTTGTGCGCCTCGATGTCACGGAAAAAAATGATGAGGCGGTCCCCCTGCTCGCTGGGCAGTAAACTGACTGACGCTTCGACGGTGACTTCGGTTCCGTTGGCGCGCAGCACAGGCAACTCACGCCTCGTGCCGGGCGTGGCCTGGGTGTTTGCCCAGAAAGCGTCGACCTGGTCGGTGAACATCGCCCGCATGCGCGTCGGCGCGAACAGGTCGATCATAGGCGCCCCGATCACCTGCTCGGCCCGGTATCCCAGGCAAGACTCGGCGGCGGCGTTGAACTCGGTGACGCGGCCGGTTCGGTCGATGGCGACGAAGCCTTCCAGCGAGGTGTTGAGCACCTGCTGCAGGTAGCGCTGCCGCTGCTGCAGGTGCAGCCGCTCGGCGGCGAGCCGGAGATTGGCGAGGCGCTGCTCCAGCTGCACCACGACCAGCCGGGCGAATTGCTCCAGCAAGGCGCGCTGGCCAGCCTTTAGACGCCGCGGCCGCCGATCCATCACGCACAGGGTGCCGATGCGATGACCGTCGGGCGTCGACAGGGGCGCGCCGGCGTAGAAGCAGATGTGTGGCTCCCTCAGCACTAGGGGATTGTCGTGGAAGCGGTCGTCCTTCGTGGCGTCCGGGATCTCGAGCACTCCATCCTGGAGAACGGCGTGACCGCAGAACGAGACGTCGCGCGCGGTCTGGCGTGGCTCCATTCCGACGCGGCTCTTGAACCATTGCCGATCGCTATCGACTAGCGACACGAGAGCCACCGGCATATCGAGGCTCTCGGCGACCAGCGCCGTGACCTCGTCGAAGGCGGCTTCGGGGTCCGTGTCGAGGATCTCGTAGCGCTGTAGGGCGGCGAGGCGACCGCTTTCGAAGGAGGCGGGTGGTGCAGGACGCATTACAACTCCCGAAACAGGCCGTCACCCACACGATCGAAGGCGGTCGCGCCATTGTCAGCAATCGACATGCCACCGGCGAGCTTTCGAATGGGACAGATAGGAGCCAGAAAACATAGGCCGCTCAAGGGCTCGCGACTGCCGCGTTTGTCCGCACCCGCTAAAGGCTTTGCATTTTGCAAAGATCAACCCGCCGCAATTCGCACAATGCGAACGACGACGCATGGTAGCGAGTATGGCGCGTTTGGAATGAGCGCTGGCGCCAGCGCGTCAATCGGGAGTTCGCGACCAAGGCACCTGCGGAGGGACTTTGTGGAATCAGAGAACGTTGGATCCCAGGTTCCAATCCTCCGCCATTAACTCCCGAGACAACTGTCTCGGGGCCAGTCGAGGGTGCTGAGACGCCCAGTGTTTGCGGGCTTCTTGCTAAAGGTTATCGACTTCGCACACTCGCCAGACCGACGTTTTCCGCTCTCTCAGGCCCGTTCACTCCAAAGCTCCCGTCGGAGGATTAAAGGCGCAATACCCGCGTCTGCACCCCAGCGATTTCCGCGCAGGCGATGTTCAAGGAAATGTAAGCGACGTGATGAATGTTATTCATTCTTACATCCAGCTTCTAGCGGCGCCGGCCGCCCAGGCCCGTTGAGAACCAGCTTTTCTCGCCATGCTTCGGCCCATCGCGGCCAAGTCGAGGCGAGGCGACCAGCATCAGCACCGCCTTCCGCAGCGGGCCAAGCGGCACCGGCTTGTTCGCGAAAACAGCTATGCCGATCTCCTGAAGCGTCCGTTCGGACAGTCCGTCGATGTGGGCCGACATCATGATGAAGGCCGCATTCGGAAGGATCGCCCGCAACTGCTTTGCCAGCTGGATGCCCGACATGTCCGGAAGATTGAAGTCGAGAAGGACCACGCGCGGCAGATGCTCCGCAGCCTGACGCAGCGCCGAGGTGCCGTCGTAGGCCATCCGCACTTCAAGCTTGGAGAGGATGAGGTAGCCCGCCATTTCACCACATTGATCCACGTCGTCCTCGACCACGAGGACATGGCATTGGGCCGGGACGGGGCGAGAGCGACGAGGAGACTTGTCCATCGTGCGACCGTTACGCCTTGCCAGCCGCCGGCAGCACGACCTCGAATCGCACGCCACCTTCGGCGAGGTTGGTAGCCGTTATGGTGCCGTTCATCTCCTCGACGATGCGTCGGCAGATTCGCAGTCCGAGCCCGGTGCCGGTGCTGCGCGGCTTGGTGGTGACGAACGCCTCGAACAGCTGCGGCAGGATGGCGCTCGGAATGCCGGGGCCCGTATCCTCGACGGCGATCTGCACGAAGGCGCGGCCGTCCCGCAACACGGGGCGGGCCGAGACCTCCACAGCACTGCCGCCCGCATCGCGCGCATTGACGATCAGGTTGACCAGCACCTGCTCGACGCGTCCGACGTGGCCCATGACCTCGGGCAGTCCTGCCGCGACCGATACCGACACCGTGACGCCCGCCTGGCGGGTGGCGTACTGGGTCAACTCGACAGCCGCGTGCACTGCCGTCACCGGGTCAAATGGCGTCG
>CAIYWM010000851.1 GCA_903929895.1 uncultured Alphaproteobacteria bacterium | reverse complement strand
GGGTGGGACCCCCACTACGCGCCCGATGGCCCTCGCCATCCCGCTGATGTAGTCAATCTAGGTTTCGTTTTGAATGTCATCGAAGATCGCCACGAACGCGCCGAGACCCTGATAGCGTCATACGGCTTTGCGCGGCGTGCCCTGTCGATCGCCGTCATGCCGCTGGGCAAGTACACGTTCGATGGCCTCAAACCCTACGGCGACGGCTACGTCACCGCGCGGGGGACATTCCAAAAGTACTTCGCTCAGCAGGAACTGCGCGACTTCATCGTGCAAGTGCTCGGGGAAGCGCCTGTCGCCCTTGCGCCTGGTATTTTCGTCGTGTTCCGCGATAAGGAACTTGAACAGGAAGTGCTGCTCAAGCGGCAGGCGCGCGTCATCTTGCGTCCAGTCCGCTTGCTGCCACCCGGCAGGGAACGGCGTACGACGCCGGCGCGCCCGGATTTAGCCGTGCGGATCAGACCCGAATTGGAGTTGCTGTGGGACGCAATTGCCGATCGCGGCCGTATTCTCGACGTCGAGGAGATCCCTGACGCTCTACTCCAGCGACTGCGAGCTGCGAACGTGTCGCCGGCGCGGGCAACCGACCTATGTCTCGGTGATCCAGCTAATCGTGACAGTCTTGCCCAGATAGCCTCTGCACGCAGGGAGGACCTGTTAATCCACCTCGCGCTCACGTTGTTTCCGGGGGCGTCGCGCTACACAACTCTGCCGCGGTCGATCCAACGAGATGTGCGCGCCTTCTTCGGTAGTCATGCTGTGGCCGTTCAGGAGGCGAACGCCTTGCTGTACTCCGTGGGGAAGGCAGATACCGTGCGAAGCGGCGTCAGCGCCGCTGTAGCAGCCGGGTTGGGCGCCATGCGCGACGATCACACCTTCCGCATGTATGCGCCTACCCTGAACCGCCTACCGGGTGTGCTGCGTGTCCTGGTCGGCTGCGCAGGCGTGCTGCGTGGAGGTGCCGAAGGAGCAGATTTCATTGACATCAAGTTGGACGGTCGCCGCGTTTCCTTTATCGCCTGTGTGGACGCGACGGCGCGTTTGCCCATCTACGCCGAGCGAACACGAGTCGATCTCGGCCGCCAGAGGGTGTCGGTTGATCAGCCCGAAGGCATGATCCTCTATCTCAAAGGGCGTTTCCTGCCGGCCGATGAGCCTGAGCTGGAGGAGCAGTTGGAGTTCGACCGTAAGCTTGTCGCTGCGGGGATCGTTGACGAGACAGGCAGAGGGCCCCGCTATACAGAACTCCAGGCTATGTTGCGCGAACGACGACAGAAGTTGGGGCGGAAGGGGTGACGGGAACGGCGTGATCGGTGCAGCCCGAGGCGTCGAGGGTGGGGTTTCTCGCGCGGACCTGAATGGAGGGGCAATCGGGATGCGAATTGTCTTTGCCTATGCGGATCGTCATGATAAGCAAAATCAATATATTGTATCTCGGGACCGAAACCCCCATAGCCCCAGGTCGCGGAGAGAATTGGCCCTTCGGAGAGAGATTCGGGCGTTCGTTGCGCTTGCGGAGCCCCGAGTCCACCGGGCAGACCCCCTGAAAACTTGGGGTTTTCCGGGCCGTCTCACCAGCGGAGAGAGGTTCGCCCCTAGGGTGGT
>CAIYWM010000850.1 GCA_903929895.1 uncultured Alphaproteobacteria bacterium | reverse complement strand
CGATCGAGGCCGCCGCCTGGCCGCGTTCGAGCTTGGACAGGAAGCCCTCGGAGACCCCGGCCCGCCCAGCCACATGGGCGAGCGTCAGGCCCGCTCCGGTCCGGGCGGCCCGCAGGCGGCGGCCGATGTCACGGGTGGTTTCGGCGATGCGTTCGGGTGATCTGCTCATTCCCCTCTGATGGACCGGACTTTCACAGGAGGCAAGTTCTCTTTCCTCACCGGCACAGAGGGGAATGGCGCAAAGAGCCCTCGTCAGGTCACGGCGTTCAGGGTTCCCGTCTCACCCGGCGCACGCTTCAGGTCGAGACGCGTCTCGTGCCACTGGCGTAGCGACGGCCGGTGGCCGATCGAGACGACCGTCGCCTGCGGCAGCCGCTCCTTCAGCACGCTGTAGACCGCCGCCTCGTTGGCCTCGTCGAGCGAGGCCGTGGCCTCGTCGAGGAACAGCCAGTCGGGCTTGAAGACCAGCGCCCGCGCGATGGCCAGCCGCTGCTGCTCGCCGCCCGACAGGATGTTGCTCCAGTGCGCCTCCTCGTCGAGGCGGTCGGCAAGATGGCCGAGCCGGGCCGCCTCCAGCGCCTGCACGACGTCGGCATCGTTGGCCGTGGAGTTTTCGTCCGGGTACTTCACGGCATCGCGCAGGGTGGCGATCGGGATGTAGGGCTTCTGCGGCAAGAACAGCACCCGCGCCCCGGCCGGGATCAGCACCCGCCCCTGCCCGAACGGCCAGATGCCGGCCAGGGCCCGGAACAGCGTGCTCTTGCCCGAACCGCTCGAACCCGAGATCAGCGTCCAGGCGCCCTTCGGCAGGGTGAGGTTCAGGTCCTTGAGCAGGGTCTGGCCCGTGGGCAGCGCGAGATCGAGGCCGCGCGTGCCGACATCGGCACTGCCGGCCTCGGGAGAGACAATGATGTTCTCGGGCGGCTTCTCGTCGATGGCTGTCTGCAGGCCCTTCAACCGGTCCATCACCGCGCGCAGCTCGGCCACGTTGGTGTAGTTGTCGATGAAGAACGACAGCGCCGACTGCACCTGCCCGAAGGCCTGCGCCGTCTGCATGACGACACCCAGCGTGATCGCGCCGGCGAAGAAGCGCGGCGCCGTCACGATGTAGGGGAAGATGATGGCGAGCTGGCCGTAGCCGATCTGGTAGAACACGAGCTGCATCTCGGTCACCAGCACGCGCCAGGCATTGTTGAACACGTCGGTGAACTTTTCCTCGAGCACCGCGTTCTCGCGCGGCTCGCCGCGATAGAGTGCGATGCCCTCGGCATTCTCGCGCACCCGCATCAGGCCGAAGCGGAAGTTCGCCTCGTAGCGCTGCTGCAGGAAGTTGAGCGGAATCAGGCGGCGGCCGACCAGGTTGGCCAGCCAGGTGCCGAGGAAGGCGTAGATCAGGGCCGCCCACACCATGTAGCCGGGGATCACCACGTCGAGCCCGATGAAGGACAGCGACATCGGCCCTGACAGCTGCCACAGGATGAACAGGAAGGAGATCAGCGTCGCCACGGCGCTGATCAGGCCGAGCAGCAGGGTCATCGTATAGAAGCCGAGCAGCCGCAGATCCTCGGAGATGCGCTGGTCGGCGTTGTCGACCTTGCGCTCCAGTTCG
>CAIYWM010000849.1 GCA_903929895.1 uncultured Alphaproteobacteria bacterium | reverse complement strand
GATGCCATCGCGGCCTTCCAGGTCCTGGGCGGCCTCGTCTACCTCGCGACGTTCCTGTGGTTGGCCTATCGGTCGCGTGTCGCCGCGCAGCAATGGTTCGGTGGGTTGGGAGAGCTTCCGCCGGTGATCGGCGGCCTCGGCCGACGGTGGATTCCCATTGCCCCCTTGTTCTTCATCGCCCTGGGCGTGACGCTCATCTACGGGGCCGTCTCCGGCTCCGTGGATGTCGGCTCGGCAATGGTTCTGACGTTGAACCTGGTCATTGGCGTGCTGATCTTCGAGACGCTGATGCAGGCCTTCGTGCGCCGTCTCGATTCCCAGCTCGCCGGCCGGACGCCGGCCAGCTCGACGCCGAAACTGCCCGACGTCGTGGCGCGCTGCATCCGTGTTGCCGTTCTCATCGCCGTCACGGTGATGATCGCCGAGAGCTGGGTCGTGCAGGTGCTGCACCTCGTGAACGACAGCGAGTGGGAACAGCTCACGAGGTCCTCCCGCACGGCCGGCGCCACGCTGTTCGTGGCCTTCGTCGCGTGGGAACTCTTCAAGTACATGACCGACCCCTATATGGCGCCGAAGACCAAGGATGCCGCGCAGGCGATTGCCGACGGCGATGCGGCCGCAGGACCGGCCTCACGGATCAGCACCATGATGCCGCTGATGCGGCGCACTGCGGCCGTACTGATCATTCTCATCGCCGTGATGGTCGCGCTGCAGGATTTCGGCATCAACATCACCCCACTGATCGCCGGCGCCTCGGTGTTCGGCATCGCGATCTCCTTCGGCAGCCAGACCCTGGTGAAGGACATCGTGTCGGGCCTGTTCTACCTGTCGGACGATGCGTTCCGGGTCGGCGAGTACATCGACTGCGGCAAGGCCAAGGGTACGGTGGAAGGCTTCACCCTGCGCTCGATCAAGCTGCGGCACCAGAACGGCCAGGTGCACACCATCCCGTTCGGCCAGCTCGGCCAGATCACGAACTTCAGCCGCGACTGGATCACGACCAAGTTCAACCTGCGCTTTGCCCGCGACACGGACATCGAGAAGCTGCGCAAGGCATCGAAGAAGATCGGCGCCGACATGATGGAGATGCCGGCACTCGCCGACCAGATCCTGGCGCCCTTCAAGATGCAGGGTGTCGCCGACATCGCCGGCAATGCCATCGTGGTGCGGTTCAAGTTCACGGCGAAGCCGGGAAATCCGGCGGCTATCCAGCGGGAGGCCCTGAAGCGGATGTTCAGCACGTTCCCGGCGCTCGGCTTCGAGTTCGCGAAGGAAGGCGCCAACGTCGTGGTCCACACCGGCACGGCGTCCAACGACCCGGGAGGGGAGGGACTGCCCCCGGTCCCGGCGCCCGCGAACCTGCCTGCCGCTGCGGCGGCAGGCTGACACGGTCGATTAATCCGCCGCCGCTCCTGACAATCCTGGGCCGTCGCCCCATATGCGAAGGGGCGGCTGCGCAGCGTCCCGCGAAGTCTTGCGCCCGGAGAGATCATGTCCACGCGCACGACGCTTACGTCTGTAACGTTCACCCACCCGTTCACGCTTTCGGCGGTGGATGGGCCACAGCCTGCTGGCACCTACCGTGTCGTGACCGAGGAGGAACCCCTTGAGGGGGTGAGCTTCGGGGCTTACCTGCGGACGGCGACCATGCTCCACCTTCCGGCGGCCCCGGCGCCCGGCCAGACTCGTCAGGTCGTGCCGATCGACCCCGACGAACTCTCCGCCTTGCTGGCCGTCGACAAGGATCAGGCCGCCTTGGGAGTGTAACCGCACACCGGTTGCAAGCGGCGGCGGGATAGGGCAAATGCCCGCTCCCGACACTCCGAAGAGGGCTCCCATGGCGACCGAAGAAGCGCGTTCCGAACCCGTACGTGACCCCCGCAGCCTGCGGCCGATCCCCCGGTTCATCTTCGCGTCACGATGGCTCCAGCTTCCGCTCTATCTCGGCCTGATCGTGGCGCAGGTCGTCTATGTCTTCCTGTTCCTGAAGGAACTCCTGCACCTCGTCGTCGAAAGCCCGAGCGTGACCGAACTGCAGGCCATGCTGATCGTCCTGGGCCTGATCGACGTGGTCATGATTTCCAACCTGCTGATCATGGTCATCGTGGGCGGCTACGAGACCTTCGTGTCCCGCATGGAGTTGAACCGCCATCCCGACCAGCCGGAATGGCTGAGCCACGTCAACGCGAGCGTCCTCAAGATCAAGCTGGCGATGGCGATCATCGGAATCTCGTCGATCCACCTGCTGCGGACGTTCATCGAGGCCGGCAGCCTCGGCAAGCCGGATGCCGCCTATACCGAAGCCGCCATCATGTGGCAGTCGATCATCCACGGCCTGTTCATCCTGTCGGCCGTGGGCATCGCCATCGTCGACCGTATCTCCGAGCCGCCCGCCCGCCATCACTGACGGCCGGCGGAGGCCTGCCGGATTTCCTCCCGCCGACAGGGCGCCGGCGGGAGGACTTCCGCAATTACTGCGCCGCGCCGCCAGCCCAGGGCGACATGATCTCGTTCATGCCGGTAAGTTCGCCGGTCTTCGGGTCGCGCACGATGCAGGAGGGGTTGGCGAAGCCCAGCGGCGAGACCGGATTGTCCACCTCGACCATCGGCAGCCTGGCTGCGATCGCCTTCTTGACGTCGTCGGGCAGCTCGCGATTCACCCGGATTGGCCCGACGCCGGAAATGTCGACCCTCGGCTGATGGAAGGCCGCTTCCACCTCCATGCCCCGGTCGATCATCATCAGCGAGAGCTGGGAGACGGCCGGGACGATGCGCCGCCCGCCGGACGCACCGATGCAGAACCAGGGCTGGCCGTCCTTGACCACGACGACCGGGCAGATGTTGCAAAGCGGCTTCTTGCCGGGGGCGATGGAGTTCGGCCGGTTGGGCTCCGGGTCGAACCACAACATTCCGTTGTTCATGGTGATGCCGGTCTTCGGCAGCATCACGCAGGAGCCGAACAGGCTCATCAGGGTCTGGGTCAGCGCCACCATGTTGCCTTCGGAATCGGCGGCACAGAAATGCGTGGTGCAGGTATCGGTCGGCTTGTCGCCCAGGGTCTTCAGCCGCTCGTCGTAGGCCTTGTGCATGCCCTCGGCGATGGCCGCGAAGAACTCGGCGCCCGGCGCGCCCTTGCCCCTGGTCGCGGCGCCCGCGAGTTCGATGGCGCGGCGCAGGGTCGGACCGGCCGTGAG
>CAIYWM010000848.1 GCA_903929895.1 uncultured Alphaproteobacteria bacterium | reverse complement strand
TCGCAGGACATGCTGTCGTGGATGAAGCTGGTGGGCGGCGGCTGCCCGCAGGATTACGCCGGCGCGCGTTTCTGGGCGGAGAAGGCGGCCGCTCACGGCAGCGCTGCGGCGATGGCCCGGCTGGGTGACATTCATCACAACGCGCTGGGTGTCGAACGCGACGCGACGGCCGCCGCCGATTGGTGGGCGCGGGCGGCGCGGCTCGGCCATGCCGAGGCGCAGGCGATGCTGGGGGCGGCCTGTCTCGCCGGCAAGGGCGTCGAGCGCGACGTGGTCGAGGCGTTGCACTGGTTGCGGCGGGCCGAGATGGGCGGTGCGGGCGAGCTGGCGGCCGGGTTCCTGAAAGAGGCTCGGGCCCATGCCAAGCCCTCGCAGCGTGCCGAAGCGGAGCGTCGAGCCGAGGAGCCGCTGCGATGATCGTCGGCACGGCGGGCCATATCGATCACGGCAAGACCGCGCTGGTGAAGGCATTGACCGGCGTCGATGCCGACCGCCTCAAGGAGGAGAAGGCGCGCGGCATCACCATCGACCTGGGCTACGCCTACAGCGATCTCGGCGACGGCCGTCAGCTCGGCTTCGTCGACGTGCCCGGCCACGAGCGCTTCGTGCACAACATGCTGGCCGGTGCGACCGGCATCGATGCGGCGCTGCTCGTCGTGTCGGCCGCCGAGGGAATCAAGCCTCAGACCGTCGAGCATCTGCAGATCCTCGACCTGCTGGGCCTCGATCGCGGCATCGTGGCCCTCACCAAGGCCGACCTCGCCAACGAAGACCAGCAGCTTGAGCGGATGGCCGAGATCGAGACCCTGCTCGCCACGACCTCGCTGCGCGGCGCGGAGATCGTGCCGGTCTCGGCGATGACCGGGCAGGGGATCGACGAGCTGAAGGAAAAGCTGCTGGTCCTTGGTGAGAGCGGCAAGGGCGCCGCGGGCTTCGCGCGTCTGGCGGTGGACCGCTGCTTCGTGCTGTCGGGTGCGGGCGTCGTCGTCACGGGCACGGTCCATGCCGGCGAGATCAGGGTCGACGACCGGCTTCTGCTGACGCCGTCCGGCATCGAGGCGCGGGTGCGCTCGCTGCACGCACAGAACCGGCCTGCAGCGATCGGGCGCGCCGGCGAGCGCTGCGCGCTCAACCTCGCGGGGCCCCGGCTTTCCAAGGATGCGATCAGGCGTGGCGAGTGGGTGGTGAGCCCGGAGCTGCACGCCCCGACCGACCGCATCGACGTTCGCCTGAACCTGCTCGCTTCGGAAGCGCAGTCGTTGAAGCACTGGTCGCCGGTGCACGTTCACCTGGGATCGGCCCATGTCATGGGCCGTGTGGCGCTGCTCGAAGGCGAAAGGCTGGCGCCCGGCGACACGGCGCTTGCCCAGATCGTGCTCGACGAGAAGGTCGGCGCGCTCGCGGGCGACCGGGTCATCCTTCGCGATCCGTCCGCGACCCGAACGATGGCCGGCGGGACGGTCATCGATCCGTTCGGTCCACCCCGCAACCGGCGCGCCGAACGCCGCCTGCTGGAACTGGCTTCACTCGCCGAGACCGATGACGAGGTCATGCCGCGGCTGCTGCGGCTGGACGGCGGCTTCGTCGATCTGGGCCGCTTCGGCCTGTCGCGGAACCTCCGGCCCGCCGAGATCGAGAAGCATCTCGAGGCGGCGGGCGGCCAGAAGCTCGAAGGCTTCGGCTTGCTCGCCGAGACCCTCGCGGCAGCGCGCCAGGACATCGTCGACACGCTCAAGACCTTCCATGAGACCAAGGCCGACGCGCCGGGCCTGCAGGCCGAGCGCCTGCGCGTGACGCTGAAGCGGCGGTGGCCGGCACCTGTGTTCAAGGTACTGCTCGACCAGGAGATCCGCGCCAAGACGGTCGTCGTCGACGGTGCCTTCCTGCGCCTGCCCGGGCATTCGCTGAAGCTCGGATCGCGCGACGAGGCCCTTTGGCAGAAGATCTTCGCCGACATGACACGCGACCGCTTCAAGCCGCCGCGTGTCCGCGACTTCGCGCAGGCCTACAACGTGCCGGAGACCGACACGCGCCGGCTGCTGCAGCGCCTCGCCAAGCTGGGAAGGGTCGTCGAAGTGGCGCCCGACCATTTCTTCCTGCGTCCTGTCGTGGCCGAGATGGTCGCAATCGCGAACGCCTTCGACCACGAATTCAGCGCCGCCGAGTTCCGCGACAAGTTGGACAACGGCCGCAAGGTGGCGATCCAGATCCTGGAATTCTTCGACCGCCACGGCATTACCGTCCGCCGCGGCGACCAGCGCCGCGCGGTGCCGCAGAAGGCGGGGCAGTACGGCCCGCCGCCTACGGCTTGACGACGGGCCCGCTCAGGCTGACCGGCGCGCCATCGGGACCGCTGAACAGGGACAGCAGGAAGCCATGCTCCTCATGCGGCGTGCCGCCGACGTTCACGTCCCGTGCGGCGAGTTCGGCGCGTTTGGCGGCGAGATCGGGAACGCGCAGGCCCGGCTGCCATGTCCCTGCCGGATTTGCCGGTGAGGCTGGCTGAAGGGCCAGTCGGGTTGGGCCGGTATCGAATTCGGCCCAGTCCGGGGTCTCGAACTTGAGCTTCAGGCCGACGGTGTCGCGCCAGAAGGCAACGGCTGCCGCGAGGTCGGAGACATTGGCGATTACGTACTTCAACTCGATGGTCATGGTCTTGAATCCCTTGAGGAATTTCATCCCAGTATGACAGGTGACACGGGATCGGTTCTGGTGAATCATCCGCCCCGGAGGGGAAGCGCTCCCGGTGGGGCGGCTGGCCTTCAAAGCCAGAGAGGGCCGTTAGCCGGTTCTTAGTGGGTTCGACTCCCACTCTCTTCCGCCATTCTTGTTCGATTCTCTGGAGTCCAGCCTACCGATGCGTACATTGATCCTCGTCGCCCTGCTGTCGCTGGCGGCCTGCTCGGTGAACTCTCAGTATTCGGAGCCTTGGACCGTAAAGGCGGTCGGCAAGACTTACGAGGCGCGCGATGCCTGTCTCCAGAGGGAGGCTGCGCCCTATGCCGGCGACCCGGCGGACGCGTCGAGCATCGGGAGGATCATCAGCGCGAACTGCCAGGCCGAGACGGATGCCCTGATCGCCAGCAGCAACCCGCACAGGGACCCGGCCGTGACGGCAGCCATCCGCCAGGATTCGAATTTCCGGGCGACCGGCTACGTCCTGAAGGCCCGGGGCCAGAACAACTAGGCCGGTAAACGAGGATGGGCCGAAAGGCTCAAGAGGACGACGTGACGAACGAGGACGCAAAGATCGCACTGGCCAATCTCATGATCCGGAAGGCCGGCCTCATCCGCACGATCCGGCACGAGATGAACAAGCAGGGAGTCGTCTACTCCGTCGGCCTCACCGAGATTCTCGAGGCGATCGAGCGGGCGAAGAAGGAAGACTGACTCTCAACCTCTGAAAGGATGCCAACATGCTTCGATCCATACTGACGACCGCCGCGACCGCTGCCCTCGTGGCCGGCCTCGGCGTGGCGGCCCAGGCGCAGACCCCGGCCGCCCCCGGCACGACGCAGGCGGCCGGCAAGTCCGGTGCGAACGTCGGCTCGCTCACCTGCAAGGTGGCGGGCGGCATGGGCTTCATCTTCGGCTCCTCGAAGGACCTCGACTGCATCTTCGCGCGCACCGACGGCGTCGGCGAGAAGTACACGGGCGCGATCAAGCGCTACGGCGTCGATATCGGCTTCACCAAGGAATCGCAGATCGTCTGGCTCGTCTTCGCGCCGGGCAGCATTGCGCCGGGCGCCCTGGCGGGCGGCTATGCCGGCGCGACGGCGCAGGCCACGGTGGGCGGTGGCGTCGGCGCCAACGTGCTGCTGGGCGGCGGCAGCGGTCAGATCACCCTGCAGCCCGTCAGCGTCGAGGGCAGCGTCGGCCTGAACGTTGCGGCCGGCGTGGCCGAGGTCGAACTCAAGTACGCCAAGTAACGCGGCGACTTGAGAGGCTTGCAGCGGGGCCGCCGGTCGGGTCAACTCCCGGCATGCCTTCTGCCGTAGACTCCCTGATCGCCCGCCTCCAGGCGGATTGTACCGCGGCCGAGACGGCCGAGCGCAAGGTGCGAGCCGCCGTCGAGGCCCAGATCAGGGAGGCCGAGCGCGCGCGCACCTTCGCGTGGCGCCGCCTCAGTGCCCTCTCGGACATGGCGCGGGTCGCCGCGCTGGAGCCCGATCGCGACCTCGCGGTGGAGCGCCAGCTCGAAGCGCTGTTCCGCGATATCGGCTGGATCGAGAATGGCCTCGCCGAACTGGGAGACGGGGCACGGCCGTTGCTCGACTGGTTGCGGCCGATCGCCGAGGCGCTCCATGCCGAGGCGCATCCACCGGAGCCGGAGGCCGGCCGGCCGGCCGAGCCGCCGGTGATCGCCGATCCGATCGCGGCTTTCCGGGCCTTCGAGGCCTGGTACGAGGCCGAGCGCGGCGAACCCTTCCTGCAGGTCTTCGACCGCTACATGCCGCCCACACCCGTTGTCGAATTCTAGGCGGGCGATGAAGACCGATTTCGAGCACTGGCTCCGGGCTCAGTTCGCCGATACCGGCCCGTTCACGATCTTCATCCTGCTGGTACAGATCACGTCGTCCAGCGCCGTACCGCTGCGATCGAGTTACGCCCATCTGATCGGCGACGAGATGACGTGGCAGGAGATGCGGACCCTGCTCGATGGCGCACGGGCGCCCTGGGATGCCGTCGCCTTCTTTGTCGGGCTGGGCCACGAAGGCGGCCCGCTGCCCGACCCGGTGGCCGCGCGCAAGCTGAAGGAGGTCGAGGCCGACGTGAAGGCCGATCCGCTGGTCCTGAACCGCGGCCTGTTCTTTGATCGCGAGGGGCGGCACCTGCGGATCGACGAGACCACGGCATGACCCGGGAGGGCTCGGTCGTCCGCCCGGCGCGCCGCCTCACCGCCGGGGGCAGCGAGACGCTGGAGGAGACCGTCGCCGAGGAGGTCGCGGTGGCGCTGGTCTACAACGGCATCAGCCATGCCGTGATGATGGCGACTCCCTGCGACCTCGAGGATTTCGCGCGCGGCTTCTCCCTCACCGAGCGGATCGTCGAGCAGCCGCCGGAAATCTACGACATCGAGGTCGAGCCGGTCGGGCGCGGCATCGAGGTCAGGCTCGAGATCGCGGCACAACGGATGGCGGGACTCCAGGAACGGCGGCGCAGCCTCGCCGGGCGCACCGGCTGCGGCCTGTGCGGCGTCGACAGCCTGGACGCGGCGTTGCGTTCGGTCCCGGCGGTGTCCAATCCGCGGCCGGTGGCGCGGCTCGCCATCGAGCGGGCGATGAAGGAACTGCCGGAGCATCAGAAGATCAACCTGACGAACGGGGCCACGCATGCCGCGGGCTGGGCGTCGGCCGATGGCACGCTCGTCGTCGTGCGCGAGGATGTCGGCCGTCACAACGCGCTCGACAAGCTGGCCGGCGCGCTGGCGCGGAGCGGCGGCGCCGAGCCCGGCGGCTTCGTGGTCGTGACCAGTCGCTGCTCCTACGAGATGGTGCAGAAGGCGGCGGCGATCGGTGCGTCAGCGATCGCGGCCGTTTCCGCGCCGACGTCGCTCGCCATCGAGACGGCGGAGCAGGCGGGCGTCGCACTGGTCGCCTTCGTGCGCGACGGACGCCTGACCGTCTATGCCCATGCGGAGCGGATCATCGCGTGAGCGCGCCGCGCGTCTTCGGAGTCACCGGCTGGAAGAACGCCGGCAAGACGACGCTGACGGAGCGTCTGGTGGCCGAGTTCGTGCGCCGCGGCTGGCGGGTGTCGACCATCAAGCATGCCCATCACGACATCGACATCGACCGGCAGGGCACCGATTCGTATCGTCATCGCGCAGCCGGTGCCGGCGAGGTGGCCCTGGTCGGCGGCCGACGCTACGCCATCATGTGCGAGGCACCGGAGCCGTCGATCTCGGAGGTACTGGCGCGGCTCGCGCCCACGGATCTCGTGCTGATCGAGGGCTATAAGCGCGAACCCCATCCCAAGATCGAGGTGCGCGCCTCGTCCGAGGCCGAGCCGCTGGCGCCAGGTGACCCCGCCATCGTGGCGATCGCTGCCGATGTCCAGCCGCTCGAGGGTGACTTGCCGTGGTTCCGGCGTGACGACATCGCCGCCATTGCCGACTTCATCAGCGCGAGGATCGGCTGACGCCGGGGCGTCAGTTCCCCGGGGGTGTGCCCGCCTTCTGTCCTATGAAGGCGCCGCCGGCCCGATAGTTCGGACCGTTCACCGTGAAGGTTCCGGCCTGATAGTTCGGATATCCCGGTCCGACGAAGGCGCCGTTCATGTTCATCGTGCGCCCGGGGGTGTTGGGATTCGTGGTCGGCATGGTCGCCTGGAAATTGTAGGCGCCGGTCCGGGTCGTGGTCCCGCTATAGTTGCTGTTGTTGAAATTCGCGGTGGTGTTGCCGGTGCCCGTGTTCATCGACCAGACCTGCTGATACGTGCCCGTGCCGTAGGAATAACTGCCGTTGTTCCTTACGAGACCACGCATCTCCCCATTGTACGTGATGGTCTGCTGCGACTGGTTCGCTCTCGAGACGATTTCCGGAAGGTTGGAGGGTGCCGTCTCGAAGGCGTTGGTCAGTGCATTGGTCAAGACGTTGCTGGGGTTCACGTTGCGCGGCCCGGGACCGCTCCCGAAGCTGTTGCCCAACGTATTCCCCGAGCCCTGGCCCGAATTGGCGCCCGAAAAGCCCGAGTTCTGCGCGGCCTGATCGGCCCCGCCCTGACCGCTACCTCTGCTGCCTTCGAGCTGGGCCAACAGGGCGCCCAGGCCACCCGGAGGCACGGCGCTGGCCTGGCCCGGCAGGCCGCCGAAGAAGGTCGTCACCTGGAAGCCGGGGCGCGTGACGATCTCCAGCTTGCCGCCGGCACCGACCGTCATGCTGATGCCGAAGACGAAGATCGACCTCGTCTCCTGCTGGCCGACGTTGAAGATGCTGATGCCGCCGCGGATGCCGATGGTGCTCGACGGGGTGGTGATGTTGATGGCGTTGGTCTTGCTGATCTTGCCGCCGACCAGGCGGAAGACGCCCTTGCTGGCGTTGATGGCGAGGTCGCCGGTCTTTGTTGCGGGATCGTAGACAAACTTGTCGATGGTGAGCTGCGCGTTCGGGCCGACGGACAGCGACGTGCCGTCCAGGAACATCAGGTGCGCACGGTCGTTGGCCTGGGTGGTGATCACTTCGTTGGCCTGCACGTCCACGCCCACGCGCAGCACGCGCTCGGCTTCTGCGGGTGGCTTGCCCCGCGGATCGCCTTCGGCGGCCGAGGTGACGCCGACCTTGGCGCTGGCGGCGACCGGCAGAAGGAAGGCGCCCGCGGCGAGAAGCGCGGCGGTCAGCAGGGGCAGGCTCGCGCCGGGAAGTCTGGTGGCCACTGTGATCTCCTGAGCGGCGCTAGAAGCGCCAGGTTACTCCGATGAGCGCACTGTTGTTCGTGAAGGCGTAATTGGGAATATCCGAGGACCGCACGAACCGTCCGCCCGATACCGTGAACATCGTCCGCTGATCGAAGGGAACGGACAGGGTTATATTCAGGATCGTGTCCGTTTGTTGTCGGGTAACGGTCGGATCCACCACGGCGTCGGGCTGATCAT
>CAIYWM010000847.1 GCA_903929895.1 uncultured Alphaproteobacteria bacterium | reverse complement strand
TCGCCGAGCTTGATGCGCGTGCCCACGATCGCCTTGCCGCTGCGCGGACCGAGCCGGGCGGAGAAGACGTTGGGCTGCGGATTTTTCTCGTTGAAGACGTGGATCGCCTTCACATGGTCGGCCTCGGTCATCGGACTGTCGACCGACACGGTGAGCGGCACGGTGCTGCCGTTCTCGACCAGCGGCGGGACGTCGAGCTTGACCCGGCCTTCGGTCGGCGTGGCCGTGCCGACGATCTTGCGAATGGCCTCGGCCATGGCATCGGGGGTCGCCGTCGCGGGCGAGAGCGGCACGAGAACGACGGCGGCCGTGCCGGCAAGGAAGAGACGTCGATCCATTCAATCCCTCAACGTGACGAGATAGGCCACGACATCCTCGACCTGTGCGGCGGTGAGGATCGTCCTGCCCTCGAAGTTGCGGGCGACCCGGTGCAGGCCCTCGGTGCGATAATAGGCCGGCATGATCGTGTCGGCATTGAGACGCGACCCGTCGACGATGCGCAAGCGCAGCTGCCCTTCCGACCAGCGCGAGCCCGCGCCCGCGAGACTGGGCGACAGGTCACCCTGAAAGCGTTCCTCGGCGATCGGTCCCGAATGGCAGAGCAGGCAAAGTCCGACACTGCGGTTGGCCACGATCGCCCGGCCGCGCGCCGCATCGCCTGGCCGGCCGGTGAGCGAGCGGGGAATCGAATCGTCGACGATCTGCGGCACGACGGGAGGAACGGACTGCTGGGCCGCCGCGGGACCGGCGACGAGCGCGAGAGCGAGAGCGAGGAGGACCGGGATCCGCATCGCATCAGCCGAAGGTCTCGGCGGCGATGGTGCGAAACCAGCTCGACGCGTAGAGCGCCTCCTGGCCCCGCAGGCCACCCACGGCCTCGAGCGGACTGGTGCCGCCGGCACCGGGAATGTCGGTGAGCTGGCCCTTGTCGGGACGATAAACGCCCGCGATCGAAATGCCGTAGTCGGCCGCGACGAGGCTGTAGCAGGTGTTGATCACGATTGGATCCTGCGGCTTGTCGCCGGCCAGCAGCTTCACAATCGCGGCGGCACAGATCTTGGCCTGGGCGTTGGCCGCGAAGGCCGACTTGGGCATGCCGCCCATGATCGCCGCATCGCCCAGCACATGGATGTTGGGCCGCAGCGTCGATTCGAAGGCCACCGGCGCGACCGGACACCAGCCGGTGCGATCGGCAACGCCGGCCTGCGCGGCGATCGCGCCAGCCCTCTGCGGCGGAATCACGTTGGCCACGGACGCCTTGTGCGCCCCGAACTCGGTCGTGAGGGTGAGAGTCGCGGGATCGACCGCCGTCACCCTGCCGCCCTTGCTGAGCGGCACCCATTCGATCATGCCCGGGTAGAGCTCGGCCCAGCCGTTCTGGAACAGGCGCTGCTTGGAGAAGGCGTCCTTGGAATCGAGCAGCAGCAGCTTCGACTTCGGCTTCCAGATCTTGAGCCAGTAGGCGATCAGGCTGGCGCGCTCGTAGGGACCGGGCGGGCAGCGGAACGGATTGGCCGGCGCCGACATAACGACCAGCCCGCCATCGTCCATCGCCTGCAACTGCCGGCGCAGCAGCACGGTCTGTGCCCCCGCCTTCCAGGCATGCGGCATCTTCTCGGTCGCGGCCTCGTCATAGCCGGGGATGGCGCCCCAGTTGAAATCGATGCCGGGGGACATGACCAGCCGGTCGTAGGCAAGCCTGTTGCCGTCGGCCAGGGTCACCGTCTTCGCCTCGGCATCGACCGCAGTCGCGCTCGTCTCCGCGACCGTAACACCCGCAGCCTTGATGGCGTCGTAACGGAACTGCTGCTGGTCGATCTCGCGCAGGTTGGCGAGCACCGAATTGCTGAAGGGGCATGATGTGTAGACGGGATTGGGCTCGACCAGGGTGACGTCGAGCGACGACTGCAGCGCCTTCAGGGTGCGCGCCGCCGTGGCGCCGCCGAAGCCGCCGCCGATCACCACGACCCTGGCCTTGCCCTGCGCCGAAACGACGGCAGGCGCGAGGCCCGCGGCGGCGCTGAGCTTCAGGAAATGACGGCGCGTCGCCATGCCCGCTGTGTTCCTACTCCGGCTGCGTGGCAAACCAGGCTGCGATGGCCTGCGTCTGCTGGTCGTCGAATCCCTTGGCGATGCGGCCCATCACGCTCGAGGGCCAGGCACCGCTGCGATACTCGCGCATGACGGTGACGATATCCTCGGCCTTGCGGCCGGCGATGCGCGGGATCACCGAATCCGCCACCTTCTTCGGCGCATGACAGCCGGTGCAGGAGCTGGCGCCCGGCGGCGCATCGGCCGCCGTTGCCGGACCGGCCAGCAGGATCATGCTGGCCAGGCCCGGCAGCAGCGCTCGATGCATCAGGCGCCCTTCTTCAGGTCGTTGTTCATCAGCGGCAGGTTGCGCACCCTCTTGCCCGTCGCCTTGGCGATCGCGTTCAGCACGGCGGGCGCCGCGACGGCGATGGTCGGCTCGCCGACGCCGCCCCAGAAGTCGTTGGTCGGCACGAGCACCGTTTCGACGTCGGGCATCTCGTCGATGCGCATCACGTTGTAGGTGTCGAAGTTGGTCTGCTCGACCGCGCCGTCCTTCACGGTGATCTCACCGTACAGGGCGGCCGACAGGCCGTAGACGAACGAGCCCGCGACCTGGCGGTCGATCTGCGCCGGATTGACCACATGGCCAGGATTGGTCGCCGCCGTGATCTTGTGGATCTTGAGCTGTCCGTCGGGGCTCACCGAGACCTCGGCGACGCCCGCGACGTAGCTGCCATAACCCATGACCTGCGAGATGCCGTGGAAGCGTCCCTCGGGCAGCGGCTTGCCGTAGCCCGCCTTGTCGCAGGCGGCCTTCAGCACCGCCGCCCACTTGGGCTTCAGGTACTTGAGGCGATAGGCCAGCGGATCCTGTCCCGCCGCCGCCGCCAGCTCGTCGATGAAGCACTCCATGTAGACGGCGTTCTGGTTGACGTTCACGCCGCGCCAGAAGCCCGCCGTGATGTGCGGGTTGCGCATGGCGTGGTCGATCATCAGGTTCGGGATGTCGTAACCATACGCCGCCTCGACGCCGGACTGCATGAGACCCTGAAAGGCGATGGGGTCCATGCCGTTCACCAGGTTCTGCGGCAGCAGCGAGGCCAGGATCGACTGGCCCGAGAGGCGGATCTGCAGGCCGACCAGGTTACCCTGGGCGTCGAGACCACCCGTCAGCTTGGCCATCGTCGTGGGATGGTACTGGCAGTGCGTCATGTCCTCTTCGCGCGACCAGATCAGCTTGATCGGTGTGCCGGGCATCTCCTTGGCCGCGAGCACGGCCTGACGCACATAGTCCGACCGGCCGCGTCGGCCGAAGCCGCCACCCAGCATGAGCTTGTAGACCTCGCACTTGGCAACCGGCAGGCCGGCCGCTTCCGACGCCGCGGCCAGCGCCGCCTCGCCGTTCTGCGTGCCGCACCAGACCTCGCACTTGTCGGCCGTGTAGCGCGCCGTGGCGTTCATCGGCTCCATGGTGACATGGTGCTGATAGGGGAGGCTGTAGACGGCCTCGACTTTCTTGGCTGCCCCGTCGATCGCCTTCTGGGCGTCACCCGCCTTGTTGCCGACGAAGGCTTCCTTGGCCTCGAGTCCTTCCTTCAGCATGGCGTTGATCGTCTCGGTCGAGACCTTGCCGAGCTCGCCGATGTCCCAGTTCGTCGTGACGGCATCGAGCGCCGTCTTGGCCTGCCAGTAGGTGTCGGCCACGACCACGATGGCATTGCCGTCGATGGCGAAGATCTTCTTCACGCCCGGCATCTTCTCGGCCTTGGCGGCGTCGAAGTCCTTGAGCTTGCCGCCGATCACCGGGCAGGCGCGCACGGTGGCATTCAGCATGCCCGGCATCGTGTGATCCATGCCGTAGATCTGCTTGCCCGTGACCTTCTCCACCGTGTCGAGCCGCTTCAGCGGCTTGCCGGCGATCTTCCAGTCCTTGGGGTCCTTGAGCTTCACTTCCTTGGGCGGCTCGAGTTCGGCGGCCGAGGCGGCGAGGGCGCCGTAGGTCAGCGTCTTGCCCGATCCCTTGTGCGTGACGGTGCTGTTGGCCGCGCTGCATTCCGCAGCCGGCACGTTCCACTGCTTGGCCGCGGCCGCGATCAGCATCTCGCGCGCGATGGCGCCGCCCTCGCGGACATATTGCTGGCTTTCGCGGATGCCGCGGCTGCCGCCGGTCGAGAAGTTCTTCCAGACGCGGTTGCGCTTCAGGTTCTCGCCGGGCGTCGGATATTCCCAGGTGACCTTGCTCCAGTCGCACTCGAGTTCCTCGGCCACGAGCTGGCAGAGGCCGGTGAGCGTGCCCTGCCCCATTTCGGAGCGGGCGATGCGGATCACCACCTTGTC
>CAIYWM010000846.1 GCA_903929895.1 uncultured Alphaproteobacteria bacterium | reverse complement strand
CGCATCGTCGCCGATCACCAGCTTGGCGTCGCAGTCGCCCACGACGTAGGCCACCGTTTCGGCCGGCAGCTTGTAGTTCACCGGCACGGAGACCAGCCCGGCCTGCATCGTGCCGAGGACGGTCAGCAGGAATTCGGCACGGTTGGCCGAGAGGATCGCGACCCGGTCGCCGCGCTGCAGGCCGCGCTTCAGCAGCCCGCACGCGACCGCGCCGCTCAGCCGCAGGATGTCGCCATAGGTGTAGCTGCGTTCGTGGCCGTTGCCGCCCGCGTCGATCAGCGCCAGGCTGTCGGCCGGCACGTCGCGCGAAATCGCATCGCCCTGGTTGTCGTACTTGATCGTCACCATGAAGAGAGTCCCGAGAGTGCCTGGTCGGTGAGCTTCAGCCCGTAGTCGAGCGTGTCCTTGCGCCATTGTCCGTCGAACGGACAGAAGGCGTCCATCATGTCGGCCTGCAGGGTGGCGCGCACGTCGGGATCGAGCCCGTGTTGCCGCCGCAGCCACTGATCGAGTCGCAGCACGCGGCGCATGTTGACGCCGCGCGTGCCGAACTCGATCACCGCGCCGCACATGTCGCGATTGCCGAGGAAGCGCTGCACGCCATGAAAGACGAGGCCCGTATAGTTCGGCCGTTCCATGCCGTGCGGTCGCACGCCATCGACATTGTCCTTGCCCCACCAGTCGCAGGCGCGCGCGAACAGCGGACCCGCGGGATCGTTGACGCAGAGGAAGAACGGCTTGCCGTACTCGCCGATGCCGGTGTGCCAGTCGATGAAGGCCACGCGCTCGGCGTCGGCCAGGGTTTCGTCGACGATCGTCTGCAGCGTGCGGTTGGACCATTCGCGGTCCTTGCCGCCGAACATCAGCCCGTCCGGATGCTGGTACTGACCGCGCGCCAGCGTATCGAACAGCACGTCGCGGCCCTTGTTCTCGGCGAAGCGGTCGAGCACGCCGGCAACTCGTTCATTCTCCGCATCTGTCCATTCGCGGATCAGCAGGTCGGCATGAAGCGTTTCGTAGTGCGGGTTGGCCGGCGCCGCGCCCGCCCCGCGGTCGATGAAGTTGCGGTTGAGGTCGACGTTGTTCTCGGTGGTGCGCGTGAAGTGAGCGAAACCGTAGGGATTGAGCCCATGCACCAGCACCACGCCAACACCGGCGGGCAGCCGCGCCGCGCCGCCCGAGTTCAGCCAGCCGATCTGCACGGCCGATCCGGAGAAGCCTTCCTGGCCGTGCGTGCCGCTCAGGAACAGCGCCTGCCGTGCCGCCTTCCGGTCGCCGAAGCAGGCGACGTCGATCGCCAGAGGGCCGCCATCGGGCGCCTTCTTCGCGGGGTGCAGGAACGAGCGCACCTCGCCTTGCGCGGCGGTCGCCGCCTTCAGGAACTTCGCACGCGCGTTGGCATAGCTTGCGGCGAAGCAATCGTAATATTCCATGGCGTCCCTTCTCGGCCGCTCCCCAGCAGCCCTGACGATTGCCCTTCAGACTATTCGATGAACTCCAACACCGCGTTCAACGCCTGTTTGGCCGGCACGACGACCCGTCCGGCTTCGGCAATCACCCCGCCGATGCCGCCGTCCTGCAAGGCACGTGCCGCCTTCGCCGCCGACAGCGTGCGGAAAGTGAGGCCGGCCATATAGGCCTTGCGGCCCTCGGCATCCGGCACGGCATCGCCGAACTGCGCCTTCAGCTCGTCCTCGGTCACGATGTCGACACGCGAATTGCCGACCACGACCGATTTGCCGCCCTTGATGTCGCGCACCGCCTCCGGTCCGAACATGTCGGCATAGAGCTTCGAGGCCGCCGCGGGATCCGGCTCGACGATCAGGAAGCGCACGAGGGCGACCGTGCCGTTGGCGTGGTGACGCCACTCGTCGCGCCATACCACGTCGCGGGTGAAATGATGGCAGTAGTAGACGCGCCCGTACGGCACGACGCCGGCCTTCATCCGGACGGTGCGGAAACGCGCATCGCGCATCTCGTCCCCGACCTTGACGGGCCGCGTGAATTCGACGGGCGGGTCTACCGGCACGCCCGCCTTGCTGAGCGCCTCGTAGGTGACGGCGGAATCTTCCGCGCCGAAGACGAGACCGTTCAAGCCGAAGGGAAAGGTGAGCAGGTCGAGGCGCCCCGACGTCGCCTCCTTCGGAATAGCGATCAGCTCGAGATAGTCCGTGCCGAACATGGCGAGGTGATTCATCGAGCCGAGCGAATGATAGCCGCGCTCGGTGAGTGAAAATCCCAGACGCGTGTAGACGTCGGCCGCATGGTCCATGTCGTTGCGGGCGTTGATGACCACGTGATCGAGCGTCGCTACGGGCAGCTTCATCTCATGTCCCCTCTTGCCGTTCACAGCGTCGCCCATCTTGGCACAGCGGGCACGCCAGGAATTCTTATATTAGGGGGCGATACTTTCATGTGCGAAAACTGTTTCCAAGTTTCGCAGGCAAGGCAGAAATGAAATCCTATTTCGGGCCGCGCCGGTGAACATCGTTTTGGGGCCTGCGATTTGCCGCTGCGCTCATGCCAGTCCATTGCGCGAAATGACTTCGCGATAGAAGGCGGCGCTGAGCTTGGGCGTCCGCTTCTGCGTCGCGTAGTCGACGTGGACGAGACCGAATCGCGTCGCGTACCCGTCGGCCCATTCGAAATTGTCGAGCAGGCTCCACAGGAAGTAGCCGCGGACCGGAACGCCTTCCGCCGTCGCCCGCTGCAGGTGCATCAGGCAGTTGCGCAGGTACATCACGCGGTCGACGTCGTGGACCCTGCCGTCCGGCGTCGGCTTGTCGGCCGACGATGCGCCGTTCTCGGTGATGAAGATGTCCTTCACCTGCCAGAGCCGGGCGGCGTGGCGGGGCGCCCAGTACAGCGCCTCCGGCCCCAGCAGGAGCCAGGACGAGGCCATGTGCGGATGCGACGCCGGGAAGGGCACCGGGGTGAATCCCGGCGCCGCCTCGCTCGCCAGCACATATTGGCTGGGCGCGTAGACGTTCAGGCCGATGAAATCGACCTTGCTGGAGATGATTTTCAACTCTTCGTCGGTGAAGCGGGGCGCGTCGCGGCCCGTCCTCGCGAGATAGGCGTCGGTGTAGCGGCCCTCCATCATCACCGTGAGGTAGGGCGCGTTCAGCTCCCGCGTCGCCCGCTCGGCGGCCCTGACGTTCTCGGCCGTCTCGATGGCCGGCAGCGCCGTGGCGATGTTCTCGGCAGGGCCCACTTTCGTGCCGCGGCGTCCGCTGGCGCGCACCGCCTGCACGGCGAGACCATGCGCCAGCACCGCATGGTGACGGACCTGGTTCAGTCGGCCGGGCGGCAGCTTGAGGCCAGGGGCGAAGTTCCCGGTCTCGTGGCCCTGCTCGACGAAGGTCTGCATCTCGTTGATGGTGAACACTTGGCGTACGCGGTCGGTGAGCCGGCTGGCAACGTAGGCCGCGTAGTCGCCGAACGCCCGGGCGGTGTCGCGCGATTCCCAACCGCCGCGGTCCTGCAGCGCCTGCGGCAGATCCCAGTGATAGAGCGTGGCATAGGGCTCGATGCCGGCAGCGAGCAGGGCGTCGACCAGCCGGTCGTAGAAATCGAGCCCCTTGGTATTGGCGGTGCCTCTTCCCTCGGGGAAGACGCGCGGCCAGGCGATCGAGAAGCGATAGGCTCTGGCGCCCATCGATTTCATCAGCGCCACGTCTTCCTTGTAGCGATTGTAGTGGTCGACGCTGACATCGCCCGTCGAGCCGTCGCGGATCCGGCCCGGCTCCCGGGTGAAGGTGTCCCAGATCGAGGGGCCGCGGCCATCCTCGCGGACGGCGCCCTCGACCTGATAGGCCGAGGTCGCGGTGCCCCAGCGAAAGCCCGGGGGAAAGCCCTCAGCGGACCGGCGCGGGCTCTGGGACGTGTGGGCCGAACCATAGGCCGTTGCCGCCAGGGCAGACGCGCCCGCCGCAGCAAGGAGGGCGCGGCGGGTCAGAGTGAAGGGCATCGGGTCGAGCAGCTCCAGTCGGTCTTCGACCGCACAGAAGCATCCGCCGTGCCATCCCGCCTTGCGCCGGCGGGTTTCGGTTTTTAGGCGCTTTCGTTACTCAGCACGTCGCCGAACAGCTTCCACGTCTCGCCGTCGAAGGCGGAGAGGCGCACGGACTGGATGGGATAAAAATCCGTGGCGCTTGTGTTGATTGTGATGCCCGGCAGCAGCAGCGGCACCACGAGGCCCTTCATGCTGGCGGCCTGCTTCAT
>CAIYWM010000845.1 GCA_903929895.1 uncultured Alphaproteobacteria bacterium | reverse complement strand
TGGGAGGCGGCGGACGTCGCCTTGCATGACATCGGGACGGACCGGCCGCGACTGACCTATCGGGCCGACGGCGTCGAGCATGAGCTGAGCTGCGATTTCATCGCCGGCTGCGACGGCTTCCGGGGGGTGAGCCGTGCCTCGCTGCCAGCGTCGAACCTCCGCGTCTATGAGCAGGTCTACCCGTTCGGTTGGCTGGGCATCCTGGCTGACGTGCCGCCGTGCGCCGAAGAGCTGATCTATGCCAGCCATCCGAACGGCTTCGCACTCGCCTCGATGCGTTCGCCTACGCGCAGCCGCTATTACATCCAGTGCGATCGCGACGAGAAGCTGGAGGACTGGCCCGACGACAGGCTGTGGGACGAGTTGAAGCGGCGCCTCGGTTCTGACGTCGCGCCGCATGTCACGACGGGACCCGCGCTCGAGAAGAGCATCACGGGACTGCATAGCTTCGTATGCCTGCCGATGCGCCACGGCCGGCTGTTCCTCGCCGGCGACGCCGCCCACATCGTGCCGCCGACCGGCGCGAAGGGCCTCAACCTGGCGGCCTCCGACATCCATTATCTGTCGCGGGCGCTGGTCTCGCACTACGCCCGGAACGACAGCAGCCTGCTGGGCACCTACAGCGACCAGGCCTCGGCGCGCGTGTGGAAGGCCGAGCGCTTCTCATGGTGGCTCACTCTACTGATGCACAAGGTACATCCGGAGGGGAGCTTCGCGGAGCAGATGCAGCGGGCCGAGATCGACTACCTGCTGTCCTCGCCGGCCGGCCAGACGGTGTTCGCCGAGAACTATGTCGGCCTGCCGTTCTGAGAGGCCGAAGTGGCAAATAGTCGGTTGAATTAGGCCTCTCAGAATTGACGGCGAGCAATATTGTTGCGCAATGGCCTACGATTCAGGGGGTGCGACAATCGATTCATTTGTTTCGTTTATTGCGTTTGTTTCATTTATTCGCCGGGACGCTGGCTTTTTCAACGGTCTGCCAGCTAGGCGAGTTCCCGGCGCACGATCGCGGCGCCCTCGCTCAGGGCCTTTAGCTTTCCGAACGCGGTCGCGCGCGGCAGGTATTTCATGCCGCAATCGGGGGCCGGCAGGAGCTTTTCCGGGCCGATAAACTCCAGGCCGGCGCGGATGCGCTCGGCGACTTTCGCCGGTGTCTCGACTTCGGGATCGCTGAGGTCGATCACGCCCAGCATCACCTTCTTGGGCGCCAGGTCTTTCAGCACGCCGAGGTCGAGCTTGGGCTGGGCCGATTCGATCGAAATCTGCTGGGCGATCGTGTCCGAAAGCTGGGGCAGGAAGGAATAGCCGGTCGGCTTGAGACCGGTCACCACGGCAGCATAGCCGAAGCAAAGGTGGATGACGGTCGGCACGGTGATGCCCTCCAGCGCCCGGTTGATCGCCTTCACCGCGTAGCGCTTGGCTTCCTCCGGGTTGTTGCGCAGCCACGGCTCGTCGAGCTGGATCACGTCGGCGCCGGCCTTGACCAGTTCGTGAGCCTCCTCGTTCACCGCGGCGGCATAGTCCATGCACATCGCCTCGGCATCCTTGTAGAACTCGTCCTTCACCTGCTGGCTCATCGTGAAGGGGCCGGGCAGGGTGATCTTGGCCAGCCGCTCGGTGTTGGCCCGCAGGAACTGCATGTCACGCAGCTCCACCGGCCCCGTCCGCCGGATTTTGCCCACGACCCGGGGGACGGGCGTGCGGTTGCCGGTGCGGTTCACGATCTCCGCAGGATTCTCGTCGTCGATGCCTTCGAGCGCCGTCGCGAAGCGGTTGGAGTAGCTCTCGCGCCGCATCTCGCCGTCGGTGATGACGTCGATTCCGGCGCGCTCCATGTCGCGAATGGCGAGCAGGGTGGCGTCGTCCTGTGCCTGCTCCAGCCAGGGTTCGGAGACGCGCCACATGTCCTTCACGCGGGTGCGCGGCACGCCCTTGCTCAACAGATGGCGGTCGACCAGCCAGTCCGGCTGGGGGTAGGAGCCGACGACGGTGGTCTGGAGGAGCGTTTCGCCCATTGTGCTATTCCATTCTCAGCGAACTTCGATTGCACGGCAGTCTGGGACCCGATCAAGTCCCTGTCCATGTTCGGACTCGTCGTGTTGCTGCTGTTCCGAAGGCTGTCTACACGAGGTCAGGCGAATGTCAGGCGGAGCACCCCGTCTTCCGGGTATGAAAAACCACATGAAGCTTCTGATCTCGAGCCTGCTCCTGATCCTGCCGATCGCCGCGTCGGCTGCCCCTGGGGATGCGGCCTACTGCAAGGCGCTGGTCGCGACGTACGAGAGCCTCGTCATGAAGAGAGGCGTCGCGCGCGGCGGTGTCGAAACCGGGCTCGAGACCAGCGTCGCGCTCGACCAGTGCAAGAACGGAAATCCCGCGGGCATTCCCGTCCTCGAGCAGAAGTTGCGCGACCTCAGGATCGACCTGCCGTCGCGCAACTGAGTGCGCGCCTAGGCCGCGACCGGATCGATCGGCGTCACGATCCCTTCGGCCGCCTCGATCACCTCGCCGGCATCGAGGCAGAGATCCTCGCGGTTGCGCATCGCCATGATCTGGACGCCTGTGCGCAGCTTGCCGTGGCTGCCGACCGGCACCGCGAGGCCGGGCAGGCCGAGCAGCGGGGCGATCAGCGCCGAGCGCATCGACTCCAGAACCTCGCGCTGCCCGTCGGGCGTGATGTCGGCCACCTGCTTCGGTGGCAGGTCGCACAGGGTCGGGAAGATGACGAGCGGCCATTGCTGGAAGAAGGTCATCCAGCGGAAGGCCAGCGCCTCGCGCTCCGTCAGCGCCGCGACATAGGTCGCGAGGTCGACCGGCTTGTGGATCGAGAGCCAGGCCTGCATGGCGGCGATGCCGTCGGGATCGCCCATCTTCTGCATCATGGGCCACAGGCCGCCGAACACGTCGGTCACGCAGATCTGGTGCCACAGCTCGACGCCACGCTCGATGTCCGGCGGCAGCACTTCCTCAACGACGTAGCCCGCGCCGCGGAGATGCCTGCCCGCCAGCCGCACCGCCTCGACCTGCGCCGGATGGCTCTTGCCTCCCGGCACCTCGGGCACGATCGCGACCCTGATGGGGCGGGCCGGCGCCGGGCCCCGCATCGGCACGTCGTTCCAGCGCCAGTCGCGCCGGTCGCCGCGCGCCATCACTTCCAGGGCGAGGCGGGCGTCGCGCACCGTGCGGGTGTGGGGACCCTGCGTTGCCATCAGGACGGCGCCGATCGGCCGGCCTGCAGAGGCTCCTGTCGGATTGAAGGAAGGGATGCGGGCGAAGCCCGTGCGCAGGCCGACCACGCCGTTGCAGTAGGCCGGGATGCGCACCGAACCGCCGATGTCGTTGCCATGGGCGATGGCGCCGATGCCGGTCGCCGTCGCCGCACCGGCGCCGCCGCTCGAGCCGCCCGGCGTCACGCTGGGGTCGCGCGGGTTCAGGGTGCGGCCGTGCAGGGCGTTGTCGGAGAAGATGCGCATCGAGAAGGCCGGCGCATTGGTGCGGCCCACGATGATCGCGCCGGCATGCTTCAGGTTGGCCACGACCGGGCTGTCTTCCGGCGCGATCAGGTCCTTCAACGGGATGACGCCGTTGTCGGTGGGCAGGCCTGCCTGGTCGACGTTGATCTTGGTGGTGACCGGAACGCCGTGAAGCGGCGGCAGGGCATGGCCGCGCGCACGGGCCGCGTCCGCCGTCTCGGCCTCGGCACGGGCTTCGCTCTCCAGCACGCGGACCACGGCGTTGATGGCGGGGTTGACCTTGTGCAGGCGGCCGAGGACGGAATCGACCGCCTCGCGTGCCGAAGCCTGTCCGGTGCGGATCAATCGCGCCAGGTCGGTCGCGTCGTACTGCCAAAGTTCCATCTTACCCTCGCTGAACGCTACTTCGTTTCCATGCCGAAGAAGATCATGTTGCCGTCCGGATCCGCAATGGCGAAGTCGCGCAACCCGTAATCCTGATCCTTCGGTGCGTTGAGAATCTTCGCGCCGCGGCGCACGAGATCGGCATGAAGCGCGTCGACATCGTCGACATGG
>CAIYWM010000844.1 GCA_903929895.1 uncultured Alphaproteobacteria bacterium | reverse complement strand
GACAATGCCGCCCGCGGCGTCGGGGCCGACCGAGGCAAACAGGTTGGCCTTGGTGCCTTCCTCGTTGGGGACCAGGGTGCTGCGGATCCCGTGCTCATCCAGGTACCCCTGGATGTACTTGATCAGGTCGAGGTTGGAATTGCGCGAGGTGGTATAGAACGCCACGAGCCTGCGCAGCATTTCGATGGAATTGACGGTCTCTCCGGCCATGATTTCCCTTGTTCACTCTGTTCCGACCTCACCTTGAACGGTGAGGCAGACGCTAAACCGACGTTCGGCCGATCATGCTCAGGAATTCGCGCCGTGTCTCGCCATTGTTCCGGAAGGCGCCCAGCATGCGGCTGGTCACCATGGTGACGTCGGACTTGTGGACGCCGCGCGTGGTCATGCACTGGTGCGCCGCCTCGATGACGACGGCGACGCCGCGCGGCTGGAGGACTTCCTGCAGCGTATTGGCGATCTGCGCCGTCAGCTTCTCCTGGATCTGCAGACGGTGGCCGAAGGCGTCGACCACGCGGGCGAGCTTGCTGATGCCGACGACGCGCTTGTCCGGCAGGTAGCCGACATGGACCCTGCCGATGATCGGCACCATGTGATGCTCGCAGTGCGATTCCAGGCGAATGTCGCGCAGCGCCACGACCTCGTCGTAGCCCTCGACCTCCTCGAAGGTCCGCTGCAGCATGTCGCGCGGATCCTGGTCGTAGCCCGCGAAGAACTCCTCGTAGGAACGCACGACGCGGTCCGGGGTGCCGGTCAGGCCCTCACGGCTGGGATCGTCGCCGGCCCAGCGGATCAGCGTGCGGACGGCCGCCTCGGCCTCCTCGCGCGAGGGCCGTGACAGGCCGGTGGCGAGCGAAACGACCTCGCGCGGCTTCGCCATCTTGTTCATCGTCTTACTCCCCTTGATCCCGGCGGCCTAGTTTAGGCTGCGCTGCACCGTCGGCGTGTCGAGCGAAAAGGTCGGAATCTCGATGTCGAACTTCTCGCCCGCCTCGTCCACCATATGATACGTGCCGCTCATGATGCCGGATGGCGTGGAAAGTGGCGTTCCTGAAGTGTACTCGAACACCTCGCCGGGACGCAGCAACGGCGTCTTGCCCACGACACCGGGACCCTTGACCTCCTGGAGCCGGCCGAGGCCGTCGGTGATCTTCCAGTGCCGGCTGCGCAACTGCACCGCGACATCGCCGCCGTTCTCGATGCGCACCGTGTAGGCCCAGACATACTGCGACTTCGCAGGCTCCGACTGGTCTGGCAGATATTGCGGCTCCACCGTTACATGGATGGCACGGGTTGTGGCTTTGTACATGCTCGGGCGAATTCCTTCCGGGCTCTGACATGGGAGTTTCGACCCAAAAGGTCAAATGCCTCTACAGCCACCGGGGATCGGCGGTGAAATCGATCGTAATCCAACGGTGCGGGCCTTCGCCGCCAATCGCCTCGGCAATTTCGCGCCGGATGGCATCTGCCTCCCCCACGCTGTCGATCGGACTCTCGGGCGGCACGGCGACATGGATTTCGATGAACTGGGCGCGGCCGACCTTCGCCACGTAGCTGGTGTAGGTTTTGAAGCCGTGCCGGGCGACGACCTCGTCCAGCACCTGCCGGACCCGGGCATCAAGTTCGGGCGGGGTAATCAGCAGGATTTCCTGCAGCGCCCGGCGCACGGTGGCGATCGGCACGAAGACGAGGATGAGCGCAAGCACCGCCAGGATGAGCGGGTCGGTATAGGGCGTGAGGTGGGCGTAACGGGTGCCCTCGAGGCACCACGCGACCGCGAACGCCAGCAGCAGCGCCGAGGTGATGGCGGCCGACATCAACCAGCTCTGTACATCGAGGCGCACGAAATCCGACCCGATCTGCCGATTGCGGTGCCGGGCGTAGAAGAACATGCCGAACGCCACGACGCCGACGGCGGCGGCATAGGCCATCGCCCAGTCGAAATTGAGCTGCCGGCCGCCGGCCAGAAGGCTGTCGATGGAATTCAGGAAGGCGTAGAAGCAGAGCAGCATCAGCGTGCCGCCGTTGAAGGCCAGCACCATGGGCTCGATGTGCCAGTAGCCGAACTGGAAGCGCCGGTTCTCGGCGACGCGGCTGACGAGGCGCGAAACGAACAGCGCGAGGCCGGACATGGCTGCGTCGATCGCCGAAAAGACGCCGTCGAACACGATCGACATCGACCCCGACAGCAGACCGAACACGACACCGACCGACGCCACCCCGATGGTGACGGCGATGGAGAGTTTCAGGAGTCTTTGTTCGGCGGCCGCATTCTGCATGCCGCCACACTAGCTCAAATCGGAAAGACCAGGCAGGTCGTCGTGCCATGGGCGAGCAGCTTGCCGGAGGCGTCGGTCAGGCGCCCCTCCGACGTGGCGATGCGCGAGCCGACATTGATGACCTTGCCCTCCGCCCGGACCGGCCCGGTCCTGTCGGTCATGGCACGCACGTAGTTCACCTTGATCTCGACGGTCGTGTAGCCGCTGCCGGCCTTCAGCATCGTGTGGATGCAGCAGCCCATCACCGAATCGAGCAGGGTGGCGGCGATGCCGCCATGGACCGTGCCCAACGGGTTGTAATGATCGAAGACCGGCGTGTAGCCGAAAATCACGCGCCCGGCTTCGACTTCGAGCAGATTGAAGCCCAGCGTCCTGGAGAGCGGCGGCGCCGGATAGCGCCCCTCCATCAGGCCCTTGAAGAGGTCCAGCCCGTCCAGGGTGCGCGCCAGCTCGATCGGCACCACGCCATATCCCGCGTCTGCGGCCATGCTCGTCTCCATCGCGAATTTAAGTGCATATACACATTGCGACTTTGCCGACGCAAGAACCGGCGATAGTCTCGGGTCCATGACTTCCGCCCCGGCTCCGCTCCGCCTGTCGACTGCCGAGTGCACCTGCTTTCGGGTGCGCAGCGCGGCGCGGCGCGTCACCCAGATCTACAGCCGGCACCTGGCGCCGACCGGCCTGCGCATCTCGCAATTCTCCCTGCTCGCCCACGTGCTCTCGCGCGGGCCCGTCAGCATCACCGAACTGTCCGACCTGCTGGCCACCGATCGGACGACCCTGACGCGCAACCTGCGGCCGCTGCTGGCCTCGGGCGTGATCGAACGGGCGGCCGCGGGCGACAAGCGCCGGCACGAGCTGGTCGCGACGCCGGCCGGCCGCGCCCTGTTCAAGCGCGCGCTGCCGCTGTGGGCCGAGGCCGAGCAGGAAGTGCGCACGGCGATGGGCGCGAAGCTGACCGCCGACCTGCACGGCGCCCTCGACCACTCGATGGAGAAGCTGGCGCCGCTCTGACAGGGCGCTGGAAACGCCGAGTCCCGGCAAATAAACGAAACAAACGAAATAAACGAATCAATCGAAGCGAGAGTCGCACCCCTGAGACAGGTATCCTGATACCGCTGATTTTGCCTGCCGGCGCCTGCTAGGCGTGGGCGGCGAAGAAGCCGAGTTCGAGTTCCATGGCGCGGCGGTAGTTG
>CAIYWM010000843.1 GCA_903929895.1 uncultured Alphaproteobacteria bacterium | reverse complement strand
GCCAGCACGCGCAGCTTCGTTCGGTTGCGGGCATTATGAAGCAGAGCGGTCCGCGTATCGACGACCGCGATGTCGGCGCGGCGCGTCAGCAGCATGTCCACCGCGGCATTGGTGCCTGCCACCTCGATCGCCTCGAACGACAGCTTCATGCGGCGTTCGACCAGCGCCAGCAGGAGGCCGATGGTCGAATCGCGGCCCGTCGTCGCGGCCGTCAAGCGGCCGGCGCGGGCCGCGGCGAGCAGGCCCGGCCAATCCCTCATGTCGGAGAGTTCATTGACCGCCAGCGCGGTCGAGAAGCCGCGTGTGATCTTGGCGATCGGCTGCAGGCGCGCGAGCAGGGGCTGCGCCGCCGTTTCCTGCAGGACGAGATTGAGGATTTCGGCCATCAGCAGCAGGCGTCCGTCGGGCGTCGCGTCGATCACCTCGAGGGCTGCCCGGCGGCCCGCCTGGCCCAGCGTATAGTCGAACTCCACCGGCTCGTTGAGCGCCGCCGAGAAGCCGTCCTGAATGAGTTGGGCGCACAGATCCGTGGGGTTGCCGACGCCGAAGCCGCAGATCAGGCGGATCGTGCTGGTGGCGGCCCGCGCATGACCGGCAATGAGTCCCGCTGCCGCCAGGGCGGCCGTTCCTCGCAGCGCGTCGCGTCGGGCCAGCTTCATGCGCCCGATGATACGTCAACTCGCCAGCGCGGTCTCGCTGGCCGGGTCGCCGGCGATGCGGCTGTGCCACATGATGCGCTGCTGGGTCATGTCCCACGGCGTCGCCTGGTGCAGCAGGCAGCGATTGTCCCACAGCACCGCGTCACCCGGCGCCCAGTCGTGGTGATAGATCCGCGGCGGCTGGCAGGCGAAGTCGATCAGCTCCTGCAGGAAGCGCTCGGACTCGGCCGGGGCCATGCCGGGAATGGCGTGGGCATGGCGGCCGATCAGCAGCGACTTGCGGCCGGTGTCGGGATGGACCTTCACCAGCGGCCGCAGCGGTACCGGCCCGTCGTGCAGCCCGTAACCGCTATACTCGCCGTCGGCCTTCTTCGTCTGATGGCCGAGCTTCGACTGACTGTAGTGCAGCGAGTGCCGGGCCTGCAGTGTCTCGACGCGTGTCTTCAAGCCTTCGTCGAGAGCATCGTAGGCCGCGCGCATGTCGGCGAAGCCGGTCTGGCCGCCGACAGTGGGCACGACCTCGGCGCTGAACACCGCGCCCTTGGCCTGGACCGGCATGTAGGTGCTGTCGGCATGCCAGCCCATGTTGCCCTTCAGGATCTTCATCATGTCGTCGTTGTCGGTCTCGACGCGCAGGCTGCCGTCGGCGCGCACGTTGCTGATCGCGGCCATCTCGAACTCGAGCGGTCCGAAGCGGCGGGCGAAGGCGATCTGCTGCGCGCGCATGAGATGCTGACCGGGGAAAACGAGGAGTGCGTACTCGAGCCAGGCCGCATGCAGCTCGCGCCATCCGGCATCGTCGAGTTCGGCGAGCTTCACGCCGGTGACGACGGCGCCGAACGTGGCGTCGAGCGGGGTGATGTCGAAGGCGCGTAACATGCGAGTCCTCCTGGTCGTTTTCGCCAGTGTAGCGCAGGCGCCCCAAAAGAGAACGGCCGGGCAAGCGCCCGGCCGTTCGTGCCGTTGCGATGCGGATCCAGGATTACTGGATCACGATCTCGACGCGGCGGTTCTGCGGCTCGCGGACGTTGGGGCCGGTCTGCACCAGCAGGCCCTGTTCGCCGCGGCCGAGCACGGCGATATTGGTCGCCGGCACGCCCTCGCGGACCAGCGCGTCCTTGACGGCGTTGGCGCGCCGCAGCGACAGCGCCATGTTGTAGGCCTCGGTGCCCGACGTGTCGGTGTGACCCGTCGCCGTGAT
>CAIYWM010000842.1 GCA_903929895.1 uncultured Alphaproteobacteria bacterium | reverse complement strand
TTGCCTCGCCATGGGCGGTTGAGTTCCTGCCGGGCGGCAAGTTCCTGATCACCGAGCGGATTGCCGGACAGTTCCGGATCGCCGATGCGGCGGGCAAGGTGTCCGCGCCGATCAAGCAGGGCGTGCCGGTGGTGCATGGCGTCGGCCAGGGCGGGCTGCTCGACGTGGCGCTCGATCCGAATTTCGCGACGAACCAGATGATCTACTGGAGCTATTCCGAACCGGGGGAGGATAACAGGAACAACACCGCCGTGGCCAAGGGCAAGCTGGTTGATGGCGCTACGCCGAGGATCGACAACATCAAGGTGATCTGGCGCCAGACGCCGTCGCTGCAGTCGAACCAGCATTTCGGATCGCGCGTCGTGTTCGCGAAGGACGGCACGCTGTTCGTGACGCTGGGCGATCGCGGCGCGCTGCCGGGCCGCATGCAGGCGCAGGATCTGAAGAGCGCGATCGGCAAGATCGTGCGGATCAATACGGATGGATCAGCGCCGAAGGACAATCCGTTTGTCGGGCGCGCCGATGCGCTGCCGGAGATCTGGTCCTACGGCCACCGCAATGTGCAGGGCGCATTCCTGCATCCCACGACGGGCGAGCTGTGGGAGCTTGAGCATGGTCCGCAGGGCGGCGACGAGCTCAACATCGCGCGCAAGGGCAAGGACTATGGCTGGCCCAGTATCACCTATGGCGTCGAGTATGGCGGCACGTTGCGCAAGATCGGCGAGGGATCGGCCAAGGCCGGAATGGAGCAGCCGGTGTACTACTGGGACCCTGTGATCGCGCCGGGCGGGCTGACCTATTACAACGCTGACCTGTTCCCGAAATGGAAGGGCAGCGTGTTCGCCTCGGGCCTCAATCCGAGCTTCGTCTCGCGCCTGACGCTGAACGGCGACAAGGTGACGGGCGAGGAGCGTTTCAAATTCTCGGATCGCGCCAACGAGCGCTATCGCGACATCAATGTCGGGCCGGACGGTGCGATCTACCTGCTGACAGATGGGCCGAATGCGCGCCTCCTGAAAGTCGCGCCCAAGACCTGACTGAAGGTGTCGGGGACAGGGACGACACGAGGATACGCCGATGAAGACTGTTCTGATCGCTGTCGCTCTTGCGGCGGCATTCGTTGCGCCTGCCTTCGCGCAGGACGCGCCGCCGCCGCCGGCAGTTGAAGCGGGCAAGGATCTCGCCGCGATCGTCACGCTGCCGGCGATGTCCGACGAATTCACAGAGATCGACGTGATGTCCGGAGGGTGGCCGGCCGGCGGGGATATCCCGTTCAAGTATACGCAGTATGAGGGGAACGCGTTTCCGGGTCTCAACTGGGCGGATGGTCCTGAAGGGACTGAGAGCTACGCCATCATCATGCAGGACACGGATTATGTCGCGCGCGGCGCGCCCATCCTGCACTGGTCGATCGTGAACATTCCGGCTTCCGTGACGGGGCTGAAGGCCGGGATGAAGCCTGAGGAGAAGCCCGCAGGATCGATCTATGGCCCCAACTACAAGGGCGCCGCGCAACCCTATCTCGGACCACGCACGCCGCCGGGTCCGAAGCACCGCTATCACATCCAGGTCTTCGCGCTGGACACGATGCTGCCGGCGGACTTCGCGCCGAAGACCTATGCCGAGCTGATCGC
>CAIYWM010000841.1 GCA_903929895.1 uncultured Alphaproteobacteria bacterium | reverse complement strand
GGCCTCGATCATGGCGTAGAGCGCCCAGCGCACGATGTCGCCGAACTGGTTGTCGCCATGGCGCACCACCGGTCCCAGCGGCTCCTTCGAAATGATCTCCGGCAGGATGACGTAGTCGTCGATGGTCTGTGGCGGCGGCACGTTGGCGGCGCGCGTGGCCGCGAGGCTCGATGCATCGGTCGTGTAGACGTCGCAGCGGCCGGAGAAGAAGGCCGCGCGGATCTCGTCGACCTTCTCGATGACGACCGGCTTGAAGGTCATCTTGTTGGCGCGGAAATAGTCGGCGAGGTTGAGCTCGGTGGTGGTGCCGGGGGCAACGCAGACCGTGGCGCCGCTCAGCTCCTTGGCGCTCTTCACGCCGAGCTTCTTCGGCACCATGAAGCCCTGGCCGTCGTAGTAGTAGATGCCGGTGAAATCGAGGCCGAGTGCGGTGTCCCGGGTCAGCGTATAGGTGGCATTGCCCATCACGATGTCGACTTCGCTCGACTGGAGCGCCGTGAAGCGCTGCTGGGAGGTGAGGGGAACGTACCTGACCTTCTCCGAATCGCCGAAGATGGTGGCCGCGACGGCGCGACAGACGTCGACCGAGAGACCCTTCCACTTGCCCTGGCTGTCGGCCAGCATGAAGCCTGCGGTCCCGATGCCAACCCCGCAGTTCACGCTGCCGCGTGCCCTGACGGCGTCGAGGTCCTTGCCCGCCTGGGCTGCCCCGGCAAAGCCGAGTACGGCTGCTGCAAATCCGGCAGCTGCCGCCACGATCCTGTTGCGCATTTCACCTCCCATTATTCTTGATCCCCACAATGCCGCCTTCTTCCGGAGGCTTGCAAGCCGCAGGCCAAAATGCGGGACGATCAGCGGATCGGGGGGGCGTACAGCATGCCGCCGTCGCGCCAGGGCGCGTTGATGCCGCGCGGAATCTTGAGCACCGTGTTGGGCCCGAGGTTGCGGTCGTAGACCTCGCCGTAGTTACCGACCTGCTTGACGATGTTGTAAGCCCACTTCTCGTCGACCCCGAGCGCCTTGCCCATGCCCGGCGTCGCGCCGAGGATGCGTTTCAGGGTGGGATTCTCGCTCTTCAGCGCCTCGTCGACGTTCCGGGACGTGATCCCGTATTCTTCGGCCTCGATCATGGCGTAGAGCGCCCAGCGCACGATGTCGCCGAACTGGCTGTCGCCGTGGCGGACCGCCAGGCCCAGCGGCTCCTTGGTAATGGCCCGGGGCAGGATCGTGTAGTCGCTCGGATTGGGGGCATAGGCGGCCCTGGTCGCGTAGAGGTTCGACACGTCCGCCGTGAGGACTTCGCAGCGCCCGGCAAAGAAGGCGGTGCGCAGATCGTCGATCTTGTCGAACAGCACCGGCGTGAAGGTCATTTTGTTCAGGCGGAAATAGTCGGCGACATTTGCCTCGGTCGTCGTACCGGGCTGGACGCAGACCGTGGCGCCCTCGAGATCTCTCATGACGCGCTTGCCGAGCTTGCGCGGCACCATGAAGCCCTGCCCGTCATAGTAGTAGATGCCGACAAAATCGACGCCGGCGTCACGGCCCAGCGTGACGGTCGAATTGGAAGCGAGCAGATCGATCTCGCCGGCTTCGAGTGCCGGGAAGCGCTTCAGGGGCTCGAGCGGGATGTACTTCACCTTGCTCGCGTCACCCAACAAGGCGGCCGCCGTGGCGCGGCACATGTCGACCGAAAGCCCGCGCCAGACGCCCTGGCCGTCGGCATGCATGAAGCCCACGAGGCCCGCGCTGACGCCGCACAGGAGCTGACCTCGTGCCTTGACGGCGTCCAGGACGGGACCGGCCATGGCCGGTGTGGCTGCCAGAGCGAAAAAGCCGACGATTGCCGATAGTATGAACTTCTGCATTGTGTCCCCCGACACTTCCCCGGTCCGACACTGCCCGCATTGCCGGGCCGTTTGCAACGGCCAAACGAAAACCGCCGCCCTCTCGGGCGGCGGTTCGTCGTCTTGTCGTCGCCGGATGCTAGCGGATCGGCGGGGAGTACTGCAGGCCCCCGTTGGTCCACAGCGCGTTCAGGCCGCGATCGATCTTGAGAGGCGAGCCCTTGCCGACGTTGCGGTCGAAGCTCTCGCCATAGTTACCGACCTGCTTGACGATGGTGTAGACCCACTTCTCGTCGACCCCGAGCGCCTTGCCCATGCCCGGCGTGACGCCGAGGATGCGCTTGATCGAGGGATTGTCGCTCTTCAGCATCTCGTCGACGTTCTTCGACGTGATGCCGGCCTCCTCGGCCTCGACCATCGCGTAGAAGGCCCAGCGCACGATGTCGGCGAACTGGTTGTCGCCCTGGCGGACCGCCGGTCCCAGCGGCTCCTTCGAGATGATCTCCGGCAGGATGATGAAGTCGTCCGGCTTGGCCGGGGCCGGGGTGTTGGCGGCGCGGGTCGAGTAGAGGCCCGAGGCGTCGGTCGTGTAGACGTCGCAGCGTCCGGCATAGAAGGCGGCGCGGATTTCCTCGACCTTCTCGATGACGACCGGCTTGAAGGTCATCTTGTTGGCGCGGAAATAGTCGGCGAGGTTGAGCTCGGTGGTCGTGCCCGGCTGGACGCAGATGGTGGCGCCGTTCAGCTCCTTGGCGCTCTTCACGCCGAGCTTCTTCGGCACCATGAAGCCCTGGCCGTCGTAGTAGTTGATGCCGGTGAACTCGAGGCCGAGCGCGGTGTCGCGGGTCAGCGTGTAGGTCGTGTTGCGCGAGAGCACGTCGACCTCGCCGGACTGCAGGGCGGTGAAGCGCTGCTGGGCCGTGGTCGGGACGTACTTGACCTTCTCGGCATCGCCGAAGATCGCCGCCGAGACCGCGCGGCAGACATCGACATCCAGGCCGGTCCACTTGCCCTTGTCGTCCTGCTGGGCGAAGCCCGCGACGCCCGTGTTGATGCCGCAGATCAGCTGGCCGCGCGCCTTGACCGCATCGAGATCCTTGCCGGCATGCGCCGTGCCGGCGACACCGACCAGACCGGCCGTGACGACGCCGGCCATCATTTTCTTGAGCATTTTGTCATCCCTCGTGGTTGCCTCTGACGTTCCCGTCGGCCGCCTGTCGCGACCGTTCAGAATCGATGACGCAATTCCTAGGCGAACAACCTTGCGGGCGCAACGGCGCCGCGCGCGCGATCTCCGCCTCTCAGAGGCGGTCGGCGGCGCGCGACGAGAAGGGGTTGGACGACCACGGATCCGCGCCCTGCAGGCCCTGGAAACGATTGTCGCTGCTGCCGCGGCTGCGCTCGGAGGCGCGCTTGATCTCCTGCTGCCACTGGCGATAGGAGACGAGCTGCTCGCCGCCCAGCGTACTGTTGCCGCCCTCGGAGATGTAGGGCTGGGGGTCGACGAACTGGCCGTTCACGATCACCGAGAAGTGAAGGTGCGCGCCCGTCGACCGGCCGGTCGAGCCGACATAGCCGATCAGGTCGCCCTTGCGGACGCGCGTGCCGGGGCCCATCCCGTCGGCGAAGCGCGACATGTGCGCATACAGCGTCTCGAAACTGTCGGCATGGCTGATCTTCACCGTGCGGCCGTAGTTGAAGTACCAGCCCTGGTGATTGATGAAGCCGTCGGCCGCCGCGTAGATCGGCTCGCCCGTCTTGCCCTCGAAATCGATGCCGTTGTGGAAGCCGCCGCCGCTCTTGCGGCCATAGTAGCGGCGCGTGCCGAACGGCGAGGACTGGCGTGCCTCCGGTCGCGGATTGGCGAGCGCGGTACCACCGAGCCGGCGGCCCTGATCGTCGAACCAGCCCTCGGGCTGGTTCTGGGGGGCGAACCACCAGAAGGATTGCCGGGCCGTGCCGTCGCCCAGGCTCGCGACAAGGACGCGCGGCGTGCCGTCCACGGTGCGTCCCTGGACGACGTCGATCCTGGCGGCGGCCGGCGCGAAGCCGGCGAGTGCCTGGGTCAGTTCCTTGAGGGCCGTCGGATTGGCGCCGGTCGGGGCGAGGCTGGTCGCCAGCGTGGCGCTGCTCGCCTTGACGGTCTTGACCGAATCGGGGACCACCGAGCGGGCACCCGGGCCGGCATTCGGCGGCGCCGAGCCCGGCAGGCTCGAGACGCGCTCGTCGTCGTCCTCGGTCGCGCCGGGAGCGAGCTTGAAGCCGAACAGGCCATCGGCACCGCGCGAGAGGTCGACGGCCAGCGACTTGTTCGAATAGAGCTGGAGGGAAACCAGCCGCTTGGGCTGGCCGGCGCCCTGGGGGGCGAGCACGGCGCGGCCGGAACTGGCTGCCTTGACCTCGGGCTGGCTCAGGGCCTTGCCGACGGCATCGGCAGCGGCCTGGGCGTCAGTGGGGTCGACGTGAAGGCTCAGGAGCTGCTGGGCGACCGAGCTGTCGGCCGCGATGGAGAAGGCCTGCACGTCCTCGCTGGGAGCGGCCGGGGCGGACCTGGCGGTGGGCTTCTTGAACTGGTTCTTGGACGGGGCCTTTACCTGGGCCATCGCGTCGACGGCGCAAAAAACTGAAGAGATCACAAAAGTCGCTGCCATGAGGCTGCGGACGGTTCGCCAGCTATGTGCGCGTTGGAAACGCGTCATGGTGGACGTCATCGGTCGGCCGCTCCCGTTCCATTGAACGCTACTGATTGACAGGTGAGGCGACCAACGACCCACCGACCTCCCCTGGTCGGTACCCCCGTGTGCCTCGCTTGAACGCGATACTGGCCACGGAGTATCCACAAGTCCAACAAAAAGTTGCAAAAATGCAACACCCACGCAAGGTCCCTAACATATTGAAAATGCTAGGATTTCAGGCTTAGGCATGTTTCCCGCCGCTAAAGATCACAGTGGGCAACCTTTCCGATTTGCTGCATTTGCGAAGAATCGGATGGCGCGCCCGCGCCTCGGCCGCTTAGCCGGACGAGTGCCCCTCATGCGTAACGCGAGGTCGACCGCCGGCTCCATCGCAGTGATCGAGATCACCGACTCGTAAGCGCATATCGATCCCCCCTGGGATTGACCGGCACGACCCTTGCGCCATAACCGGCCTGACGGAGCATCTGCGTGGCCGCGCGGTGCTCGAATAGCGCGTTGGTTGCAGCACAGGCGTAGGAGAACGAGATGGCCGATCCGATCGACCTTCTGATCCAGGGACGGGCGCACGATCTGGGGGGCGGCTTCGCGGTCCGTCGGGTGCTGCCCAGCGTCAAGCGGCGTACCGTCGGGCCCTTCATCTTCCTCGACCATTTCGGGCCGATGGACGTGCCGCCGGGCGGCGGCATGGAAGTCCGGCCGCATCCGCATATCGGCCTGGCCACGGTCACCTATCTGTTCGACGGCGGCATCTACCATCGCGACAGTCTGGGCTACTCGCAGGCGATCCGTCCGGGGGACGTGAACTGGATGACCGCCGGCAGCGGCATCGTCCACAGTGAGCGGACCGAGCCGGAGATGCGGGCCACCGGTTTCCGCATGCACGGCGTCCAGACCTGGGTGGCGTTGCCCAAGACACACGAGGAGACGGCGCCCGCCTTCGAGCATGTCGAGGCGGCGCGGCTGCCCGCCTGGACCGAGGGCGGGGCGTCGCTGCGCCTGATCGTCGGCACCTATGCGGGTCGCACGGCGCCCACCACCCATTTCTCGCCGATCTTCTATGTCGGCGTGGAGATGACCGCCGGCGCCCCGCTGGCGGACACGCCCGATCACGAGGAGCGTGCGATCTACCTCGCCGAGGGCATGATGGTGGTCGGCGAGAGCCAGCTCGGCGTCGGTGACCTGGCGGTGCTGGCGCCCGGCCAGACGGTCGAGGTGCTGGCCGGCCCGGAGGGCGCCAAGGCCATGCTGCTGGGCGGCGCCGCGATCGACGGCCCGCGTCACATCTGGTGGAACTTCGTCTCCTCGAGCAAGGAGCGGATCGAGAAGGCCAAGGAAGACTGGCGCGAGAAGCGCTTCGCCATGGTGGCCGGGGACCCCGAGTTCATCCCGCTGCCGGATCGGTAGATCTGTACGAAAGACCCGTCGTCTCTCCACTCCGCCTCGCTACGCTCGGCTCCGGTCGAGACGACGGGAAGGCTACTTCTTCTCGACGTTCCAGAACACCGTGATGGGCGACTCGATGTTGCCGGTCACGCCCTTGCGCCGGGCCATCGGCTGCAGGAACTGGCCCAGCGGCACCGTGACGCCCTGTTCCAGGATCCGCTTCTGGACCTGCTCGGCGATCTGGAGCTGCTTCTTGGCGTCGCCTTCGCTCACGAAGGCCAGGCGCAGCTTCTCGATCTCTTCGTCGAGCGGCCAGCCGAACTGGGCGCGGTCGCCGCTCGCCTCGGCATAGTGGTTGTTGACCGGATCGATCAGCAGCACCGCGGCGGCCGCCGTCATGGCGATGTTCCAGCCGCCCTGGGAGACGGGATCCTTCTTGGTCCGCCGGGCGACCAGCGTCTGCCAGTCCATCGACTGCATGTCGACCTTGAAGCCGCCGCGCTCCAGCAGCGTCTTGGCGACCGGTGCGAGGTTGGTCAGGACGGCGAGGTCGGTCGACTGCAGCAGCACGATCGGCGTGCCGTCGTAGCCGGCGTCCTTGAGGATCTTCTTCGACTCCTCGAAGCGCGACTCCAGGATGCCCTCGGTGCCGGCCGCATTCTCGAGCGGTCCGCCGCAGCTGAACATCGCCTTGCAGATCTTGTAGTAGCGCGGATCGCCGATGACGGCCTGAAGGAAATCCTTCTGGTTGAACGCGATCATGGCAGCGCGCCGGTAGCGGACGTCGTTGAACGGCGGCTGCTTCCAGTTGAAGCGCAGGATGTAGGTCGAGCCGAGCTGGTCGGGGATGATGATCTCGACGTTCTTGTCCTTCTCAAGGACCGGCAGCAGGTCGTGCGAGGGCTGCTCGATCATGTCGATCTCGCCCTGTTGCAGCGCATTGATCGCGGTCTGGGTGTCGGGGATCGACACCCACTCGACGCGGTCGACCTTGGCGACCTTGCCGCCGGCCAGGCCCGACGCCGGCTCGGCGCGGGGCTTGTAGTCAGGATTGCGGACGTAGACGACTTTCTCGCCGGGCTTCCACTCGTCCCTCTTGAAGATGAAGGGCCCTGAGCCGGTCGTGTCGGAAAGCTGCTGGGTGATCGGCGTCTCGGCGATCCGCTTGGGCATGATGAAGAGGGGGACCGAGGATGGCTTGGCCAGCGTCTTCAGCATCATGCCGTACGGCTGCTTCAGGACGATCTGGAAGGTCCGGTCGTCGATCGCCTTCATCTCCTGGGTCTGCTTGCCGAGCAGGCCGCCCAGCGTGTCCTTGTCGGTGAAGCGCTTGATCGACGGCAGCACGTCCGCCGTGGTGACCGGCTGTCCGTCATGCCACTTCAGGCCCTCGCGCAGCTTGAAGGTCCAGGTGAGCTGGTCGTCGCTCACCGTCCAGCTCTCGACCATCTGCGGACGCGGCTCGAGCTTGGCGTCGAACGCGAAGAGCGTGTCGTAGATCATGTAGCCGTGATTGCGGACGATGTAGGCGGTGGTCCAGATCGGATCGATGATCTTGAGATCCGAGTGCATGACGGCCTTCAGCGTCTTGCTCGGCTGGGCGTAGACGGGCGTTGCGGCGAACAACGCCACGGCGGCAAACAGAGCACGACGCAGCATGAAACACTCCCTTAATTTGATGTCGGAGGACTCCAGCTCGCTTCTTCGTCGAGCGGATAGACGGGCCTCGGCAGCTTGGTCCAAGTGAAGTTCGCCAGGACCGGCGACGTCAAGCCCGGACAGTCGACTTCGTAGATCTGTTCCGGCTTGAAGAATTCGTCGAAGCCGCCGCGGAAGTGGCCGCGGCTCTTCACGACCACCGTACGCGCCTCGGCAATGTCCAGGCCAAACATCTCGAACTGGCGCGGGTCCATGCACTGGCAGCGGATGCTGATGACCACGATGAGGATGCCGCCGAGATCGAGCAGCGCCGACGGCCCCATGTCGGCCGAGACGTTCTTCAGCACGCCGCGGCGTCCGACATACTGGCCGTCGGAGAGCTTCACGACCTTGGCTTCGCAATCGAACGGCAGGGAGAATTCGTGGTGCTCCTGCGTGTTGAAGGAGGCGTTGAAGATCGCGCCTTCGCCCAACTCGTGCGCCTTGGCCGCAAGGGCCGCATCGTTGAACACGCCGAAATAGACGCCCTGGGCCCGCGCCCCCTTGAGCGCGCGCAACAGATAGGTCGTGTTGCCGCGTCCGCCGCCGCCGGGATTGTCGGCGACGTCGGCCAGGATGATCGGCTTGCGGCGATTGTCGCGGCCGATGGCGGTGGCGTGCTGGACGGCATCGGCCAGGGTCATCATCTCCCGCTTGAAGCGTTCCCTCGTCCCCCAGGCGCGCTGGGCGATGTCGAGCGCCAGGTCGGCCGCCGCCTTAGCGTTGCCGTTGCGCGCGGTGACGACGGCGGTGAGTCCGTTCTTGGGACTGTCGCTGTAGGCGAAGCCCGCCATCACGGAGACGTTGAGGATGTCCCCGCCGACCTTCGTCTGCCCGTACCTGATGAGGTCGGCATAGGGGCCGCGCGCGGTCAGCAGGGCGATCTGCGGCGGCACCAGCGGGATCTTGACCATCTCGACCGCCGTGCGCGTGCCGGCCAGCAGCTCGCGCATGTGCTGTGCCGCCTCGACGCCGCGCTCATAGATGTCGACATGCGGGTTCTCGAGATAGCCGACGAAGACGCTGAGATTGTCGGTCATCCGGCGCGAGACGTTGGCGTGCAGGTCGAACACCGAGACGATCGGCACCTCGGGGCCCGCGACGCGGCGCAGCATCTCGAACAGGTCGCCGTCGGGATCGTCGGTGCCCTCCGCCAGGGCCGCGCCATGGCAGGAGACGAAGATCGCGTCGACCGGCAGGACCGATTTCAGGCCGGCTTCGATCTCGGCGAGATAGGCCTTGAAGAACTGTTCCTCGACCGGACCGCCGGGCTGCGCCAGCGAGACGCGCAGCGGCACCGGGGTCCAGTTGCCGGTGCGATCCATCTCGGTGAAGAAGCCGGGCAGGTCGGGCATGGTGATCGACTTGCCGGAGCGCGCCTCGCTCACGATGCGATTGCCGCGGATGTCGACGTCGTGTTCGAAATCCTCAGCCGTCGTCACCGGCGCGAACCGGTTGCATTCGATGGCGAAGCCGAGCACGGCGATACGCGGATTGTCCTGGGACAAAGAAACCTCCTAGCGCGGTCGCGCGAGGAACGCGTCGACCAACGCGTTGAATCTAGCGGCCTGCTCGAAGTATGGCGAGTGTCCGGCGCCTTCGATGATCTCGGCCTGGCCGCAGGGCAGGCTTGTCGCGATGGCGCTTGCCAGGAAGGGCGGGAAGACGACGTCCTGGTCGCCGGCGATCAGCAGGGTCGGTACGCGAAATGTGCTCAACTCGGCCAGCGTCCGCGTCGCGGTGCGGCGCAGTCCGGCGCGCAACTTCTCCTTGTCGAGCGCGCCCGCCATCTCGTCGATGCTGCGATAGAGGAGATGCAGCGCGGGGAAGCGTTCGGCCGCGCGTTCGCCCATCGCCGGATGGATGCCGCGCGCCATGCCGGCGGCGATCGTGGTTTCGGCCGCCGCGAGCCAGGCATCGTACGCACCACCGCCAGACGGATCGCAGCCACGCCGGTCGAGCGTACCCGAGGTCGAGCTCAGCACCAGCGCCTTCACGCGATCCGGATGGGCGAGCGCATATTCCAGCATCGTCCAGCCGCCCATCGATTGCGCGACCAGGCGCACGTCGGAAAGGCCGAGATGCTCGATCAGGGCGGCGAGGTCGCCGGCATAGTCGGCGGGATCGACTCCGTCCGCGACCGGATCGGACGGCGCGAAGCCGCGATGGGCGAAGGTCACGCAGGTGTAGCGCGGCGCGAAGTGCGCCACCTGCTGCCACCAGCTCAGGTGATTGCCGCCCAGCCCGTGCGCGAAGATCAGCGCCGGTCCGTTGCCCGAGACCTCGTAGTAGAGATTGCCGAACGGGCGCTTCAACCGACCGACAGTGCGGGACGGCGCGACGTAGGAACTCATGGAGCCTCTCTTCTAGTAGAGGATCAGCCTAGTGCCCACGATGCCCAGCGGCCAGCGTCCTGCTGCGAACAGGCGGAACTTGCTTTCGAAGGGCGATCCTTCCTCGCCGGCAAGGCGCACCACGGCCAGCCGAAAGACCGCCTGTGACACAGCACCGGACGCGACATGGATCGCGTCAGGGCAGCGCGACGATCTGCGTCACTTGGAAGAAGCAGCCTTCCTCAGCAGGGCGAGGCCACGGGCCGCTTTGCCACGTCCACGTTCTGCCCGAAGGGTGAAGCGCGTCTCGGCATCGGCCTCCGCAATGGCGACGGTTGCCATTTCCTCGATGAGACGATTGACGCTGGTGCCTCGGCGACGCGCGAGGGACTTGAGGCGCGCATGCTTGTCATCGGGCAAACGAAGAGTAAGGGCGCTCATCCTGTATGCTCCTTGATGAATTTCTCGGGCGTAACGACAAACAGCTGAGGAAATCTCAGTTCCATCCGGCCGACATGGCGAACGTTTCTCGTCACGACGTGGCTTGCGCCCCCTGCCAAGGCAAGTTCGATAAGGTGATTATCCGCCTCATCGCGCAAGTTCGGCCGCCAGCCGAAGTAAATACGCGTCCATTCACAGTGCGCCAGGAAGATATCCAGGAGTTCGCTTCTTTCTTTTGCGGACAACCGCGATCGCGCGAACAGAGACCTGCGCCCGAGGACATCTTCGTATTCAGCCAGCAATGCCGAACCCATCAGCGGCACTGCACGCTTTTGTAAGCATGCGGCGACGACGGCGCTCGACGCGCCGATCCCGAGGCAGGCTCCGATAAAGACGTTGGTGTCGACGACGATGATCACAAAGGAATGGTAGCAAATTTGCCACCATTCAACCAGCCGCCCGAAGATGCAGTTCCTCGATAGCCTTGACGACGATGACCGAAGGGATCGTCGCTCTCCTCAGACGAGGGGGTCGGTATTGAACGCGTCGAGATCGGTCGTGAGATCGGTGAACTGGCCGCCCAGTTTGCCGACGATGTCCTGCGCGAGCGTGCCCGGCGCCCCAGCTTCGAGGTGTGCGACCGGCCGGGGCTGCCCGAACAGGAAGACCTCGCGCCCGCGCGCACCCAGCACCTGCCCGGTGATCGTCCTGCCGGCTGGCGAACACAGCGCTGTCACCAGGCTGGCAACAGGCTGGGCGTCGATGACCTGTGTGTGTGCGATCGGCACGATGGCATTGGCGGTGATCTGCGCCGGCGCGAGGTCCATCGCCGTGACGCGGGTCAGACCGACCAGTCCGGCCTTGGCGCTGGCATAGGCGGCCTGTCCGAGGGTGCCGTAGACCCCGGCCGAAGAGACGATGTTGACGAAGCGGCCCCACTCGTAGCCGTCCCTCCCGCCACGGACGAACCTGTCCTGCTCGCGCATGACAGCCGAGGCGGCGTTGGTCAGGTAGAAGGCCGCGGAGAGATTGGTGCGGATCACCGCGTCCCAGTCGGCCGGATCGGCGTGGAAGACGGGGGCGTCGCGCCGGATGGCGGCATTGTTCACGACGATGTCGAGGCCGCCGAACGTCCTGACCGCGAGGTCGACCAGCTGCCTCGCGACGCCGGGCGAGGCGACGCTTTCGGTGAAGGCGAGCGCCGTCCTGGCGCCTGCCTTGTCGCTCAGTTCCTTGACAGCGGCGCGTGCGATCTCCGGGTCGCTTCCGTTGCCCGCGATCGAGGTACCGTTGTCGGCGACGACGACCTGCGCACCCTCGGCGACCAGCGAGTCGGCGATGGCGCGGCCGATGCCGCGGCCGGCGCCGGTGACGATGGCGACGCGCCCGTGCAGAAGACCGCTCATTGATCCGCGCCGGTCTTCTTGCCGGCGCTTGCCATCTCGGCCGCGGTGTAGAAGGCGTCGGCATGGATATCGAGGCGACGCATGCCGCGCTGTTCCAGCAGCAGGGTCGCGGCTTCGACCATGACCGGCGGACCGGCGAGATAGGCGGTGCAGCCATCGACCTCGTCGAAGTCCTGCGCGACGGCCTCGTGCACCAGGCCTTGCCGCAGGCTCGAATCGCCGCCTTCGCTCAGCACCGGGATGAAGTGCAGGTTCTTGTGCTTCTGCGCGAGCGTCGCGAAGTGGTCGTGAAGGTAGAGGTCGCGTTCGCTGCGGACGCCGAAATAGAGATAGATGTGCTGCGGCAGCTGCTTCTGCAGCGCGCGCTCGACGATCGACTTGATCGGCGCCATGCCCGAGCCGCCCGCCACGGCAATGATCGGACCGCGATGGTCCTCGCGCAGGTATGAGGTACCGAACGGGCCCTCGACCCTGACGCTGTCGCCGACCCTGAGCTTCCCGGCGACATGCGCGCTGGTGACGCCGCCCGACGTGTGACGGACGTGGAATTCGATGATGGGATCGCCCGGCACGTTGGCCATCGAATAGTCGCGCGGCGGGCACCCCTCGAAGGTCACCGAGGCGAACTGGCCGGCCGAGAAGTCGAAGGGACCACCGGAGACGATCTCGAGGCGGATGCGCTTGATGTCATGCGTGGCGTCGTCGAGAGAGACGACCGTGCAGGCGAGCAGCCGGCGCGGATGGACGATCAGGTCGTCCTCTTCCAGCCAGGCGACCTCGCATGCGTCCGACGGTACGGCGCGGCAGGCGAGGATCAGCCCGCGGTCCTTCTCGTCGTCGGACAGGGCGAACTCGGAATAGCCCTCCATCGTCACCCCGCCCTTCACGAGAAGCGACTTGCAGGCGCCGCAGTTCCCGGACTGGCAGCCGAACGGGTAGGAAATGCCGGCGTCGATCGCCGCTTCCAGGATGGTGGCGCCGGCCGGCACGTCGATCGTGCGGTCGGCGGAGGCGATGCGAACTTTGAAACTCATCTGGTACGCCGGCGGATGGGTGTGCTTCCTGGACAGTCCGCGTCTAGCGCTCCGGCGAACGGCCGTCCACCTGCGGCGCTCGGCCGGCCGGCCTTTCGACCGCCGAAACGGAAACCCCGATCGACCTGTTGGAGAAGGTGCGCGCGTCGGCCGGTTCGCTATAGTCCGCGCCCCATGAGCTCAGCCCATCCCGACTTCCAGAATTTCCCCAAGGATCTCGTGCACGATTCGGAGATGCTCGACATCCTGCGTGCCAATCCGCCCGAGGTGTTGAAGACGCTGAACGGCGAACTGCTCGATATCGATTCGACGCGCGGCTACGCGCGGTTCCGCTTCGAGATCGTGCCGGCCTTCTGCCATTCGCAGGGCCGCATCTGCCAGGGCGGCTTCCTGACCGGCATGGTCGACACCGCGATGGCCAATGCCGCCATCGTGAAGGGCAAGCTGGGCGTCGCCGTGCCGACGCTCGAACTCAAGATCAGCTTCTTCGAGGCGATGGGACCGGGGATCGTCTATGCCGAGGGCCGCGTGATGCGCTGGGGCGGCTCGGTCGGCTTCCTCGACGGCGACCTCAAGGACGAGAAGGGCCGCCTGATCGTCCATTCGACCTCGACGATCAAGATCGTGCGGCCGAAGGTGACGGCTTAGCGGCTTTCTGTCCCAACTCGCTCCATACTCGCACCACCTCATCCTGAGGAGGCGCGCGAAGCGCGACGTCTCGAAGGATGGGCAAGGGACGTGGTGCGTGTGGCCCATCCTTCGAGACGGCTGCTGCGCAGCCTCCTCAGGATGAGGTTTGCTGTGGAGCTACCCGCCGAACCGCGCCTGCCAGTGCTCGGCGATCTGGCGG
>CAIYWM010000840.1 GCA_903929895.1 uncultured Alphaproteobacteria bacterium | reverse complement strand
TGCCGGCGATCATGCCTTTGCGCGCCAGCTCTCCTATCCGGGCCGGAATGCCCCGCCGAGCGCCGCCCTCGACTTTGCCCGATGGATGATCGAGTTCGATCGGCAGGATCAGCGTCGGGCGCTTCGCAATCGGCTCCTCGACAACGACGGATTTGCCGACCAGGCCATCTTCTTCTGGCAATCTCGCGACGTCGAAGCGCTGGCGCGGATTGACCGGAAGGATGTTTTTGCCCGCCTGATCGAGGGTTCAGCGAAGAAGCGTCCCGCGTGGTGGCCGGAGACCTACCGGTTGCCCACCCAGGAGAAGGCGGCAAAGGCGGCCGTTCGCAGCGACCCGCGCGCCAGGTGGATCGTCAAGGCGCCTCACCTCGCCGGCACGCAGGGCATCCGTACGTTGAGTGGGGCCGGCGGCGAGCCGTGGCCCGAAGGCGCCGCGGTTCTCCAGCGTTTCATCGAGCCCCCTTTTCTCTACGAGGGGCGCAAGATCAATATCCGTCTGCACATCAGTTTGCGGGCGCCAGCCACCGGTGCTGCGAGCCTGTGGCATGATGGGCTGGTCTTCGTGTCGACCCACCCCTATGTCGATGGCGCGCACGGTGCGCTTTTCGTCAATCCGCTGTCGGCCGACACGTCCGCCCTTCAGCAACCCATCGGCGCGTTCGCGGCCCCGGGCGTCCCGCTGCAGACGTTCCTCGACACTGCCTTCGACACCGCCGACGCGCGGCGCGTGAGGGACCACCTCGTCCAGACGGCGGCGCTACTGGTCGGTTCCCTGGAAACGGGCGGCATCCTGGGCGCGATGCGCGCCATTCCGGGGTGGCGCGGTCTGCCGCCGAGCTTTTTTGGCATCGATATCGGATTGGACGCCGACCTCAATCCCTGGCTGTTCGAAGCAGAGGTCGACCCGGGTCACGGCCTCGGCAGTCCGACAAGCAAGGAGGTCTGGCGGCGTTTTCGCCGGGACTGGCTGCCGCTCGCGCTCGAGGCCCCCGAAGCGCCGCACGCATCGTTCATCGCGCTGGCATAACACTCCCGTCAGGGCAGACGGCGAGAACTCACCGTCGGGCTCAGGGCTCACACAAGAACGGCGGCCCGTGGGCCGCCGTTTCTAGTCTCGTTGCCCCACCGATCGAGCTCGAGCTTGTTTTCTTGATGAGCGGGGCCCGGCACGCGCTCGCATCGGCGATGCGTGCCTCGAACCGCGCCGTCGTGCTGGGCAGATAGAGGAGGGCTTGGTCCGACAGCAGCTTCTGCACGGCGGGAGATACCCGCTCTACCGCTTCGCGCCATCCAGGAAAAGCATGAAGCGTGCGAGGGGCCACTTGAACAGCAGCAGATAGGCTACGTGCAGGGAAACCAGACCAGCCAGGAGGTTTGCGAGGAACTCGTGCACCTCCGACATCGGGCCTTCCGACTCTTCGTGCTTCCTCTCGTCCTTCGGCGACGTCGCGGCTTTGACCTGCTTTTCCGTCGACGCTTTGGCGACAGGCACCGCAACGGCACTTTCCGTACCCAGGCCCAGCGACCGGCCACGATCCAGGGCGATGCCTGTTGCGGACACGCCGACCAGGCATATCCCGATGCCGAGAAGAAGCGTCCGACTGATGGCCGGATGGGTCATGGCGTTGCCGAGTTTCAGACCGTCGAACTGAGGGTAGAACCGCATCAGACCCAGTTGTGGCACGCCCGTCACGGCCCAAAGCACCCGCCCGATCAGCACCGCGGACACGGCATAGCCCAGCCACGCATGAACGAGGCCCATTTCCCCGGTCGCATAGGCAGCGACGGCCAGCACGACCAGCAGGGCGTGGTAGGCGCGAAGACGATGCATGACCGACATAGGACGCACTCCATGGCATTGCGGGACAAGCCCTGGGTGCTTCGCGCCGCCGGAGGCGTAGAGCGTGGATGGCTTCGCCGGTCGACGAATGCCAGTCGCCTATGACGTTCGGTAACGAACAGCCGCAGGTCAGGTTCCATAAGACCTCG
>CAIYWM010000839.1 GCA_903929895.1 uncultured Alphaproteobacteria bacterium | reverse complement strand
GATCGCCTGAGAGCCAAAATCCTCGACGCGCATCGATAAGGGCGCTATATTCGCACCGAATTCAATGCGCGTCAGGAGGCCTGCCATGAATATCACAGAGGACATCAGCCCGCTGACCGAGTTCAAGCGGGAGTCGGCGCGGATGATCGCGCGCATCAAGGAAACCGGGCGGCCACAGATCCTGACCGTGAATGGGAAGCCCTCGGTTGTCGTAATGGACGCCGCCGCCTGGCAGGACATGCAGGACCAGCTCGATTACGCCGAGACCGTGGGCGGAATCCGCAAGGGCCTGACGCAGGCCCGCGCCGGTGAAGGCATCGAGGCCAGCCGCTTCTTCGACGAGCTTAGCCGATCAAAGTGACCGCGCCCGAAATGACCGCGCCACTGCCCGTGATCATCGCGCCGAATGCGGCGAATGACCTGACTGAAACATGGGTATGGCTGCGTGAACGCAACCCGCGCGCTGCGGACGAGTGGCTGGCGGGCATCCGGGGCACAATCCTTGGCCTTGGCGCCATGCCGGAAGCGCACCCGATTGCGCCCGAGTCGCAGGCCTTCGAATTGCCGATCCGTCGCGCCCTCTATGGCCGGGCAACGCGCTGGCGCATCTACTATGTCGTCATCGACGGGGTGGTACAGGTTCTTCATGTGCGCCATGGCCGTCGCAGCGACTGGCAACCCTGATCGCTTCGAACAGCCGTCGCAGTGCGAATGACCGGGCGATGCTCACCACAGTGAAGATCGCGCCGATGGTCAGGTTCTCCGCCAGTGTCGTGTGCAGCCCGAACAAGGGAAACACGAGCAGCTGCGTGACCACCGCGGCGCCGTAGCCGACCACGACATTGGCTATGGCTTCGACCATCGACATCGTCCGGCTTTGTTTCATGCTGCGGCACTCTTTGAGGTCGCGGACTGGCCCAACCGCTCTGCTCTTACCTGCGCAAAGGTCCGACCGTCGCCATCCAGGATAGCCTCCTTGCCGGCCTCTGCCTGCCAACGCTCCACGGCCACATCGACATATGCGGGGCTGATCTCCATCGCGAAGACGCGGCGGCCGTTGGCTTCGCCTGCCATAATCTGCGAGCCAGATCCGGAGAATGGTTCGTAGCAGATCCCACCACGCGCCACATGCTGGCGCATCGGGATTCCGAAGGCATCGAGCGGCTTCGGCGTTGGATGATCGGGGCGTTCTTCCCTCGCGAAACTCGGGAGCTGCCAGGTCGAGGACAGCGTTTCTTCGGCTACTTTCGGTGGTCGGTTTGGGCGACGCCAGCCCATGAAGCAAGGCTCATGCTTCCAGAGATAATGAGACCGGGTGAGCACACCGCGTTCCTTCACCCAGATGATCTGCTGATGGACGAAGGCGCCGGCCTTCTCCCAGCAAGCTTCCAGCATGGCCTGGCGACGAGACGCGTGCCAGCAGTACCAGGCCGCATTATCGGTAATAGCTTCGGCAACAGCTGCTGCGATGAACTTGTCGTAGAGCTCAGCGCCCTGGGAGCTGTCGTCCCATGTTACACTATCGGTCTCCGCGGGACCTTTTTTACGTGTCGGATGGTTCGAGCCATCGTAGTCTACAAGATAGGGTGGATCGGTCGCGAACAATACGGCGCGCTCGCCATTCATGAGGCGCCGCACGTCTGAACGGCTGGTGCTGTCTCCACAAAGTAGTCGATGGTCACCCAGGATCCAAAGATCGCCCGTGCGCGACGCCGGATTGCGGGGCGGCTCGGGTATCGTCGGCGGTGGCGTCAATCCTTTGGGAGCGGAGCCGCCCTCGGTGGCTTCTGGCTCGAAGGTGAGCAGCTTGTCGAGTTCACCGTCGGAGAACCCGATCAGCGAAAGGTTGAAATCTTCGGCCAGCAGGCTCTGAAGTTCCCCGGATAGAAGGGCCTGATCCCAGCCGCCGAGCTCTGTAAGCTTGTGGTCGGCGATCCGGTAGGCGCGGCGCTGAGCTTCACTCAGATGGTCGAGGACTATTACCGGAGCCTCAGTAAGGCCGAGCCGGGTGGCAGCCAGGACGCGGCCGTGTCCGGCAATTAGTTCGCCATCCCCCGCTACAAGGCACGGCACGGTCCAGCCAAACTCCGCCATGCTGGCGGCGAGCTTCGCCACCTGATCGT
>CAIYWM010000838.1 GCA_903929895.1 uncultured Alphaproteobacteria bacterium | reverse complement strand
CAGCCGGACCTCGGCCTCCCGTAACATCCCGATCGCCTGCTCAGGCGTGTAGTCCTTCCGTGCCATCCCGTGCTCCTTTCAAAGCCCAAAATAGCCGGAAATCTAACTCTCAGATTGGTACCGTTCCGGGGGAGCAGACCAACAGGTCGATGCTTCACTCAAGGTCACGAGTTCCGATTGCAACCGGACGACGGAGGTTCAAGATTGCGCCGCCATCCACCGGAGGAACGATGCCTCGATTGCTGCGCCTCGTCAGTCTTGCCGTCTTGTTCGCACTCACTCTGGTCGCCGGCACCGGCGCAAGAGCCCAGGAGTCCCAGAAATACTGGGTTACCTATGCCTACGACGCCTCGACCGGCGCCTGGGGACTGGGCTGGGGCCGGACCGATCGCCAGACCACGATCAACGAGGCGCTGCATCGCTGCGCCAAGCCGGGCTGCAAGGTGGGGAACGTGAGCCTGAACCGATGTGTCGCCGTGGCTACGGGCACGCAGAAAGGGCCGGGCTTCGGCTTCGCCAACGATGCCAAAACCGCCCAAGCCAATGCGCTGCGTTTTTGCCAGCAAGGCCCTGCCGGCTCGACCTGCGAGGGAACAGCCGTGCGCTGCGGTGGCTGAAGAAGCACCTGGCAGGCTGTTGAAGAAGCTTGTCCCTGCCCAACAAGTCATCCGGTCAGGGAATCGGCTTGCCGCTGAAGGCCATAGCCGATGAATTTGTAGTGTCGAATAGAGTGCTTTTCTGTTTCGATCCGGTCTGCGTACAGGTGTCCTGAACGCGCCTGCCTGCGAGCGACCCAGTAGCGGCTGCACATTCAACGGGTGCAACCTCCTTCCTGGTGGCACCAGCCGACGCGGCCTCGTCGTCGTGCGCCCTGCTTTTCCCGTTGCCGACCACGATCCGGGCACTCACCGATCGCAAGCAGGCTCTTCGGCCGGTCGGGGTTAATGGCGACGGGGGAATGTCCCGTCGCCACCAAGGTTGTCGAGGGATGTCTCAGATGCGCTCGATGATGATCGCCGGCGCCATACCGCCGGCGGCGCACATCGTGACGAGACCGAACTGCTTGATCTGCCTCTCGAGCTCGACGAGGACGGTGCCGATCAGGATGGCGCCGGTCGCCCCGATCGGGTGGCCGAGCGCGATCGAGCCGCCGTTGACGTTGACCTTGTCGCGATCGAGATCGAGATCGCGCACGAACTTCTCCGAGACGACGGCGAAGGCCTCGTTGATCTCCCAGAGGTCGATGTCGCTCGTCTTCAAGCCGGCCTTCTCCAGGACCTTGCGGGCCGCCGGCACCGGCGCATTGAGCATCAACTCGGGGCTGTCGCCCATGTTCGCCATGGCGACGACGCGGGCGCGCGGCTTGAGGCCGTGGGCCTTGGCGTAGTCGGGCGACGCGAGGAGCACGGCGGCCGAGCCGTCGACGACGCCGGAGGAATTGCCGGCATGATGGACATGCTCGATCTTGAGGTCGGGATAGGCCTGCAGGATCAGCGAGCGATAGGTCATGCCCTTGTCGTCGAGCGGGACGTCGGCCATCGCCGCGAAGGCGGCCTTGAGGTTTGCCAGTCCCTCGCGTGTCGTCTGCGGACGCGGATATTCCTCGCGATCCAGGGCGAGCGTGCCGTCTTCCTTGTAGACGGGAATCAGGGACTTGGCGAAGCGGCCCTCGGCGATGGCGATCGCCGCGCGTTGCTGGCTGATATAGCCCGCCTCGTCCAGCGCCTCGCGCGGGATCTTCTCCAGCGTGGCGATGGCGTCGGCGCAGATGCCCTGGTGCGTCTGGGGATGATGCAGGCGCAGGCGCAGATTGCCGTTGTCCATGACCGACGGCCCGCTGCCGCGGCTGCGGTCCATGGACATCATCTCCGTACCGCCGGCGACCACCAGGTCTTCCATGCCCGACTTGATGCAGGCGGCGGCGAGGCTCACGGCGCTGATGCCCGAACCGCAGAAACGGTCGATCGTGATGCCGCTCGCCTTGACGTCATAGCCGGCATCGAGGGCGGACATGCGACCGAGATCGCCGCTCTGCTTCGAGACCTGGGCGGCAGTCCCCCAGATCACATCGCCGACCTCCTTCGTGTCGATCCTGTTGCGTTCGGCGATCGCCTTGAGAACGGTCGCACCGAGCTGCTGCGGATGAACCTCCCACAGCGCGCCCTTGCCCGCCTTGCCGACGCCGCGGGGCGTGCGGCAGGCATCGATGATCCATGCTTCGGTCATTGCCTTGTCCTTTCCCGATGCCGACTCTAGCGGGGCGCCATGCGGATGGCGCCGTCAATGCGTACGTCTTCGCCATTGAAGTAGCCGCAGGTAATCATCGTATGGGCGACCTGAGCATATTCCTCGGGGCGTCCCAGACGCTTGGGGAACGGCACCGAGGCGGCCAGCGCCGCCTTGACGTTGTCCGGCGCCCGCGCGAGCAGCGGCGTGTCGAAGATGCCGGGCAGGATCGTATTGCAGCGAATTCCGTCATTGGAGAGGTCGCGCGCCACGACGAGCGTGATGCCGACGACGCCGGCCTTCGAGGCCGTATAGGCGACCTGGCCGATCTGGCCGTCCTCGGCCGCGACCGATGCGGTGTTGAGGATCACGCCACGATCGCCATCGGCCTGCGGTGCAAGCGTCAGCATGCCCGCCGCCGACTTGGTGATGCAGCGAAACGTGCCGATGAGATTGACGTTGATGATGCGCTCGAAATTCTCCAGCGGAT
>CAIYWM010000837.1 GCA_903929895.1 uncultured Alphaproteobacteria bacterium | reverse complement strand
TCCAGGGCTCGCTGGGCGCCGTGCAGATGGGCCTGATCTACGTCAATCCCGAAGGCCCCAACGGCAATCCCGATCCGGTGGCGGCGGCGCGCGACATCCGCGAGACCTTCGCGCGCATGGCGATGGACGACGAGGAGACGGTGGCGCTGATCGCCGGCGGCCACACCTTCGGCAAGACACACGGCGCCGGTGACGCCGCGCTGGTCGGGCCGGAGCCGGAAGCCGCGCCGATCGAGCAGCAGGGGCTGGGCTGGAAGAGCAGCTTCGGCTCGGGCAAGGGCGCCGACCAGATCGGCAGCGGTCTCGAAGTCACCTGGACCACGACGCCGACGAAGTGGAGCAACAACTTCTTCGAGAGCCTGTTCGGCCATGAATGGGAGCTGACCAAGAGCCCGGCCGGCGCCCATCAATGGACGGCGAAGAACGGCCAGGCGACCGTGCCGGATCCGGCCGACCCGGCCGACCCGTCGAAGCGTCGCGTGCCGACGATGCTCACCACCGACCTGTCGCTGCGCTTAGACCCGGCCTACGAGAAGATCTCGCGGCGCTTCTTCGAGCATCCCGACCAGTTCGCCGATGCCTTCGCGCGGGCCTGGTACAAGCTCACGCACCGCGACATGGGCCCGATCGCGCGCTACCTCGGCCCGCTCGTGGCGAAGGAGCCTCTCGTCTGGCAGGACCCGATCCCCGCCGTCGACCATCCGCTGGTCGGCGACGCCGAGATCGCGGCGCTGAAGGCGAAGCTGCTCGCCTCCGGTCTCACCGTGTCGCAGCTCGTGACGACGGCCTGGGCCTCGGCCGCGACCTTCCGCGGTGCCGACAAGCGCGGCGGCGCCAACGGTGCACGCCTCCGCCTCGCGCCGCAGAAGGACTGGGCGGTCAACCAGCCGGCCGAGCTGGCCGCGGTCCTGCAGAAGCTCGAAGCGGTGCAGAAGGACTTCAACGCCTCCGCCGCGGGCGCCATGAAGGTCTCGATGGCCGACCTGATCGTGCTGGGCGGCGTCGCCGCCGTCGAGAAGGCGGCCAAGGAAGCCGGCCACGACGTGAAGGTCCCCTTCACGCCGGGCCGCATGGACGCCTCGCAGGAGCAGACCGACGCGCACTCCTTCGAACCGCTCGAACCGACAGCCGACGGCTTCCGAAACTTCGTCGGAACGAAGATGCCGCAATCGCCTGAGGAGCGTCTGGTCGACCACGCCCAGCGCCTCACCCTGACCGCGCCCGAGATGACGGTGCTGGTCGGCGGCCTGCGCATGCTGGGCGCCAACACGGGCAAGTCGAAGCACGGCGTCTTCACGTCGAAGACCGGAACGCTCAGCAACGACTTCTTCGTCAACCTGCTCGACATGGCGACGGAGTGGAAGCCGGTCGCCGGCGAAGAGGGCGTCTACGAGGGCCGCGACCGCACGTCCGGCGCCGTGAAGTGGACCGGCACGCGCGTCGACCTGATCTTCGGCTCGCACAGCCAGCTCCGCGCGCTGGCCGAGGTCTACGCCCAGTCCGATGCGAAGGAGAAGTTCGTGAAGGACTTCGTCGCCGCCTGGACCAAGGTCATGAACCTCGACCGCTTCGACCTCCACGCCTGATCCGCGTGACCTGAAAAGAGAAAGCCCGCCCGGTGAAAACCGTGGCGGGCTTTTTGTTTTACCAACGGCCTCATCCTGAGGAGCGCTGCGAAGCGGCGCGTCTCGAAGGATGTGCAACAGGCAAGGTGCGCGTTCCCACCCTTCGAGACGCATCGCTACGCGATGCTCCTCAGGGTGAGGTGGGGGTTGCCTACTCCAGCTTCACGTTCGCCGCGCGAATGACTTCGCTGTAACGCACGGCGTCTTCGGCGAGCGCGCGGGTGAAATCGGCCGACGAAGTGGCCACGACGATCAGGCCGAAATCCTTCAGCCGCTGCACGATCTCCGGCCGGCGCACGGCGGTGCGATAGGCTTCCTCCAGCCGCGCCTTGATCGGCGCCGGCGTGTCGGCCCGGATCGCGATGCCGAAATCGTTGCTCGCGCGAACGTTGGGATAGCCCACTTCCGCGAAGGTCGGGACGTCGGGAAACTCAGGCATCCGCTCGGTGAAGCTGACGGCGAGGGCGCGCAGTTGCCCCGAGGCGATGTACTGCCGGCAGTCGGCCACGCCCAGCACCGACATCTGCAGGCGATTCTCCAGCAGGTCGGCGACGATCGCCGGCGTGGCGCGATAGGGCACGTGCACCAGGTCGACGCCGGCGGCCATCTTGAACAGCTCGCCGCCCAGATGCACCGACGTGCCGATGCCCGAGCTGCCGTACGACCATTTGCCCGGCTGCTTCTTCGCCGCTGCGACGAACTCGGCCATGGTCTTGATGCCGAGCTGTGCCGGCACCGCCATCAGCGTCGGTCCGACGGTGAGTCGCGACAGCGGCGTGAAGGCATCCATCTTGAAAGGCAGGTTGGGCATCAGCAGCGCGATGATGGAATAGCTGCTTCCCGTGAACATCAGCGTGTAGCCATCGGCCGGCGCCGAAGCCACCGCCGCCATCGTCACCGTGCCGGTGGCGCCCGGCCGGTTCTCGACGACGACCTGTTGCCCGAGTGTCTCCGACACGATCGGCGCGAGCAGCCGGGACAGCGTGTCCATCGAGCCGCCGGCGCCGAACGGCATGATCACCTTGATGGGCTTGCTCGGCCAGGGATCGTTGGCCTGCGCGCCGGCGGACGTTACGGAAGTCGCCGCGATGCCGCCGGCCGTCGCGGCCAGCAGGCTTCGCCTCGTCATTCGATGGGTCATCGCGCGTCCTCAGGAAAGGTGGATGGGAATGCGATAGAAGCGGATGGCGTTGCCGGCAAAGAACTTGCCCAACGTCTCGGGCGTCTCCCGGGCCAGCGCCTCGCGCATCACCGCGACGATGCCGCCGAAATCCGTGCTGAGGCTCGCCACCGGAAGATTGCTGGCGAAGATGATGCGGTCCGGCCCGAAGATCGACGCGGCCTCGCGCACCACCCGGATGTTGCTGGGCACGTCCCACGTGGCGTGCGGCAGGCCGAGTTCCGAGATCTTGATCACCACGTTCGGGCAGTCGGCCAGCGCCGCCAGCCCCTTGCGCCAGATCGCGAGCCCATCCTCGGAGCGGTCGAGCGGCAGGCCGGTGTGATTCACCACCATGGGAATGCCCGGAAAGGCGCGCGCGACCTCGGCGCCTTCCTCGAGATGCCAGTAGGGGATGCGCATGTCCCACGACATGCCGTGCTTCTCCAAGAGCGCGAAGTTCCGCCGCCAGTGATCGTCCTGCATCGTGCCCGGCGCGCCCGCGACAGAGGTGCCTGGCCCCGGCGACGTCGTGGGCCGCGAGCGGATGCCGCGCATCAGCGGCGACTTCGCATGGCCTTCCAGGATCGCCGCGCAATCCGGCTGGATGAACGAGACGTGACCCACCACGACGGACGGCAGGCCGAACTGCGCGTTCATCGTCTCCAGCCATTCCGTCTCGGCCACCTGCTCGTCCATCGCGCGCGCCGCCTGGATGTGCACGCTGCCGACGACGCGGAACCCCTTCAGCGCCTCGACATAGTCCGAAGGCATGTAATCGCGGCAGATCGCGCGATAGTCGCCGAGGAAGAAGTTCTTGTCGTACTGGTCCTGCTTGGTCGGATAATGCCCGGCCTTCAGGTCCCACAGATGATGATGCGCATCGACGATCGGCGTGGCGAACTCACCCGTCGCCGACAGGGTCTTGAGAAGATCCATTGTTTCCGCCCGCCATTATTTGTTGCGTCGATGGAAGCGGGCGAGGTGGGACGATGTCAACAGAAGCGCAGAACGGTAGGTCCTATCGCTCGTCGGCGCAGCGTGCTTGGCGCCTACTTGGCAGAAGCTTGCGAAGTCAGTCCTCCAATACCGACTAAGATGCGCTATTGCAGAGCAATGGGTAGTTCGCTATTTGTTCTGATCAGCTAGCTCGACGGTAAATGCGGGATATCGCTACAATCCATTGGGGTACGTCGAAGGCGACACACATCATATGGCTGACAATATCAAGAAGCGCGCGCTGCAAGCACATGGACTGAACAGCAAAGTCTATGCTGGCGAGGTTTGCAACGTTGGGAGTTGGCGAAAGAGAGAAGCGCTCTTTTCACGATCGACTACATCCGGATCGGCCTTCCTATACCTTGAGGGCGGGAACAGGAAATTTCTCTCCGTTACGCCCCATTCACTACAGAGATGATCGCGTTGTCACCGTGAGAGAGTCCGCTCGGCTTCAGAGTTTCGGCGATGACTTCATCTGGCCGGATCGGATCCCAAGACTGCAGCAATATCGCCAGGTCGGAAACGCAGTGCCTCCACTACTTGCCGCTGCCGTCGCTCGGGCGATGGCAGCGCAGTTGAACCGGAAATTGGACCCGGAGCGCTATCTGACTGGTGCGCAGCTACGACCACCTGCAATTACAATGTCAGATGACGAGCGGAAAGCTCTTCGGCGAAGTCGAATTCGCGGTGCCTCGTTGGGTGCAAAGCACAGATCGATGGTAGGTGTTGCGTCGCTGAAAGCCTAATTAGCACTGTGAATCGTGTTCAATAAGCACTTAACGCTCGAATTGCAGTGCGATTAGACCAGCAACCGTGTCGCCTGACTCACGGCGAGTTGCCACCCGTCCTGCGCCGTCACGTACACGCAGACCCAGCGGAAATCGTAGGTCTTCTGTTCCTTCACGTTCAGGATCGGGCTCTTGCCGGTGACGATCACGGTCGGGCCGGCGAAGACGCGGAAGACGAGGTCGGTGGCGGGGGCGGCTTCGATCAGCGGTTCGCCGGCCATCGCGGCGACCAGGCGGGCGTCCTTATTGTCGATTTTCCCCGAGCCGTGGGTGTGGGTGAAACTGTCGGCGTAGAGCGGGCGCATCGCGGCGAAGTCTTTCGCCAGCACGGCCTTCGCGAGCTTCGCGCGAAAGTCGGTGACTTCCTCGATGAACTTCTTCGCTTCCGCCGAATCGGGCTGGCGCGGCGGATGGGCGAGGGCCTCAGGGGCCAGAGCGAGAAGCGGGAGTCCCACGAGCAGGGTGCGTCTACGCATCCTTCGAGGATACGCCGGCCTCGGCGAAGGTCGCCATGCCGTTGTGGCAGGCGGCGGCGGCCTTGAGCAGCGGCACGGCGAGCGCCGCGGCCGAGGCTGCGCCCAGGCGCAGGTCGAGGTCGAACAGCGGGCGCATGCCCAGTTCGGCGAGCAGGCGGGTGTGGCCGGGCTCGGCCGAGCGATGGGCGACCAGGCAGTGGTCGAGCGCGCGGCGGTCGACGGCGCGCAGCACCGCGGCGGCGGCGGTGCAGGCGAAGCCGTCGAGCAGCACCGGGATGCGGCCCATGCGGGCCGCGACGATGGCGCCGGTCAGGGCCGCGAATTCCTCGCCGCCGACCGCGGCCAGCAGTTCGAGCGGATCGCGGCGGGCGATCGCCTCCTTGTGGAAGGCCAGCGCCTCGTCGATCACCTCGATCTTGTGCGCCAGCGCCTTGCCGGTGACACCGGTACCCGGTCCGGCCCAGTCGGCGCCGCTGCCGCCGTAGAGGGCGGCGCACAGCGTGGCGGCGGCGGTGGTGTTGGCGATGCCCATTTCGCCCAGGCACAGCACGTCGATGCCGGGCTCGGCTGCCATCATGCCGTAGGCCATGGCGTTGGCGGCGCGCGTCTCGTCCATCGCCGGCCCTTGCGTGAAGTCGGCGGTGGGATGGTCGAGGTCGAGTTCGTAGATGCGCAGGTCGGCGTCGATGATGGTGGCGAGCTGGTTGATGGCGCCGCCGCCGCCCTGGAAGTTCTTCACCATCTGCTGCGTGACTTCGGACGGATAGGCCGAGACGCCGCGCGCGGCGACGCCATGGGTGCCGGCGAACACCGCGATGCGCGGCCGCTCGACCCGCGGCTGGGCGCGGCCCTGCCAGCAGGCCAGCCATTCCGCGATCTCCTCCAGCCGGCCGAGCGAGCCCGGCGGCTTGGTCAGCTCGGCCTGGCGGCGGACCACCTCGGTCTGGGCGGTGAGATCGGGTCCCGGCAGGTCGCGCAGGATCCGGCGCATTTCATCGAAGGAGGCAGCCGACATTGTTTGTCCGGGGGCATTCAGGAAGGGGCCGGACCATCCTATATTCGGGGGATCATGACCAGTCCCCACGAGCCCTCCTCCTCTTCCTTCGGGGGCGGCAGCAGCGCACACCGCCCCGCGTCGTTCGACGAATGGCTGCAGGCCTTCAAGGAACAGATGACGTTCTTCACCGGGCTGAAGCTCGATGTCGGCCTGCCGCGCTGGCAGCTCGCCGACGTGCTGCCGGTCCTGCCCCTCGTGGGCGCGGCGATCGGGCTCGCCTCCGGGCTGGTCTTCGCCATCGTGCGCGGCATCGCCGGGCCGGGCTGGCTGGCGGCCGTTCTGGCGGTCGGCGCGGCAATCGTCCTGACGCGTGCCCTGCATGAAGACGGGCTGGCCGATACCGCCGACGGGCTGGGGCCGCATGGGCTGGAGCCGGCGCGGCGGCTCGAGATCATGCGCGACAGCCGCAACGGCACCTTCGGCGTGCTGGCGCTGGCGCTCACGGTGCTGATCAAGGTCGCGTGCCTGGCGCAATTCGGCGCCGCCACCGGGCTGGTCGTGCTGATCTCGGCGCACGCGCTGTCGCGCGCGGTGCTGGCCTATCCGCTGCTGGCCTTTTCGCCGGTCCATTCCGACGGGCTGGGCGCGACGGTGGGCAAGCCGACTGACAACGACGTCTGGATCACCATCGGCATCGGCGCGGGGCTGGCCTTCCTGCTGATGTTAGGCAAAGGCCTGTTCGTGGCCATCCTGGCTCCGCTCGCCGTCCTCGCCTCGGCCTGGTTCACTTCGCACTGGGTCGCCAAGCGGCTCGGCGGCTATACCGGCGATACGCTGGGCGCCGTGCAGCAGAAGGCGGAGGTCGTGTTCCTCGTGGTGGCGGCACTCTTCATCGGCAGCTAAGAAGGCGGCCGCTTAAAGGGTCCAGTGGAGGAACGGCATGGCGACAGGCGCCAAGATCACGGGAGCGGTCACGCGGTGGTGGTGGGTGCGGCATGCGCCGGTGCCCAATCCGGAACGCCGCTGCTACGGCCAGTCGGACATGGATTGCGACGTGAGCAACGAGGCGCTGTTCCGGCACCAGGCGAAGCTGCTGCCCAAGGGCGCGGTCTGGTACGCCTCCAACCTGCTGCGGGCGCGCAAGACCGCCGAAACGCTCGCCAGGTCGGGGGCGGAAATGGACACGCTCAACGTCGATCCCGACCTCGCCGAGCAGCATTTCGGCTCGTGGCAGGGACTGACCTATGTCGAGATCGCCGAGAACCACGCCAACAATCATCTGTTCTGGCTGGGACCGCCGGAATTCCGGCCCGACGGCGGCGAGAGCTTCGTCGACCTGCGCGAGCGCACGGTGCGCAGCATCGACCGGCTGACCGCCGAGCATAAGGGCCGCGACATCGTGGCGACGGCGCATGGCGGCACGATCCGCGCGGCGCTGGCGCACGCCTTCGACCTGCATCCCGAGGCGGCGGTGCGCTTCGAGATCGACAATGTCTCGATCACGCTGATCGAGCATTTCGAGCAGGCCGATCCCGCTCATGCCTGGCGCGTGGCGTTCGTGAACTACATGCCGCGCGAGCTCGCTTTCGCCCACGGCGGGCCTGCGTGACGGGGGCGGCGAAGTCGACCGCAGCGCTGGCGGCCGAACAGGCCGCCCACTGGAACGGGCCGGGCGGGCAGAACTGGCTGAAGGCGCAGGCCCGCCTCGACCATCTGATGGCCGGGATCACCCGCGAAGCGCTGGCCCTGGCGAACGCGCAGCCCGGTGAAAAGGCGATCGACGTCGGCTGCGGCCCGGGCACCACGACGGCGGCGCTGGCGGCCTCGGTCGGGCCCGAGGGTCACGTGCTGGGCGTCGACATCTCGCGGGTGCTGATCGATGCGGCGGCGACGCGGCGACTCTCCAATGCGACGTTCGTCGTGGCCGATGCCGGCGCGCATCCGTTCGACGCGGCCTCGGTCGACCTGATCTTCTCGCGCTTCGGCGTCATGTTCTTCGGCGATCCGGTCGCCGCCTTCGCCAACCTGCGGCGTGCGCTCATGCCGTCGGGCCGGCTCGCCTTCGTCTGCTGGCGGAGCGCGAAGGAGAATCCCTGGAGCCTCGCGCCGGTGAAAGCAGCCGCACCGTTCCTGCCGCCGCCGCCGCGACCGGGACCGGAAGAGCCTGGCCAGTTCGCCTTCGGTGACCGCGCTCGCGTCGAGCGCATCCTTACCGGGGCGGGCTTCGCCGGTCTCGCGATCGAGCCGCTCGACGTCGAGATCTGGATGGGCCGGGACCCGGCCGATGTCGTGGCCAATGCCGGCCGCTTCGGGCCGCTGGCCCGGCCGCTCTCCGAGGCCGATCCGGCCGCCGCCGCCCAGGCGAAGGCCGCGATCATCGAGGCGATGGCGCCGCACGCCACGAAGGACGGCGTGTCGCTGCCCGGCGCCTGCTGGCTGGTCAGCGCCAGGCGCGGCTGATGGAACATATCTCCACCTTCCCGCTGCCTCCGGTGACGCTCGTCCTGGGCGGCGCGCGTTCGGGCAAGAGCACCCATGCCGAGCGCCTGGTGACGGGCACCCTGCACGGCGGCACGCCGCGGCCGGCCGTTTATATCGCCACCGCCGAGGCGGGCGACGTCGAGATGGCGACCCGGATCATGGCCCATCGCGCCCGGCGTGGCGTCGGCTGGACCACGATCGAGGAGCCGCTGAAGCTCGCCGACGTGCTGGAGCAGGAGGCCGCCCGGGGCCAGCCGATGCTGGTCGACTGCCTCACCCTCTGGCTCTCCAACCTCATGCATGCCGGCGAGGATGTAGACCAGGCGACCGACGAGCTGGTGCAGTCACTGGATGATCACAACCAGCCGGTGGTCTTCGTCAGCAACGAAGTGGGCCTCGGCATCGTGCCGGACACGCCACTCGGCCGAAGCTTCCGGGACGCGATGGGCCGGATGAATATGCGTATTGCCGAGCGCGCCGACCGGGTGATCCTGATGGCGGCGGGGCTCCCCCTGGTGATGAAGGACCGGCCGGCCCGGTCGCGCTGAGGCGCCTCAACCCGGCGGCAAAACGTGGTATGGTTCGGCTCTTGTGACCATCCAGGCGCTCCCTCGGCGTCGGTCGCCAGCCACACGGAGCATAAAATGAAGCTCGATCGCCGAACCGTCCTCACGGGGACCGCGGCTGCGTTCGCCGCGCCGTTCCTGACCTCAATGCCGGCCCGCGCCGACGCCAAGCGCCAGTCACTGGTCGATTCCTGCCTCGCCACCGCCCGGAAGATCCTGGGCGGTCCCGACTTCCCCGACGCCGCCGGACAGATGGTCAATGCGCGCGGCGTCCTGATCATTCCCGACCTGGTCCAGGGCGGGTTCATCTTCGGCGCCGCCGGCGGTCGCGGTGTCCTGCTGGGGCGCAGCTCGCCCAACAACTGGAGCTTCCCGGCCTTCTACCTCATGGGCTCCGGCAGCGTCGGCCTGCAGGTCGGCGGCAAGGTCTCCGAGATCGTGTTCATCATCCGGACCGAGAAGGGCCTGCAGGCGATCATCGACCACAAGTTCAAGGTCGGCGCGGAAGCGGGCGTGACCATGGTCGCGGTCGGCATCGGCCTCGAAGGCGCCACGACGGGCGCCGGCGGTGCCGACATCGTGGCCTTCGCCAATTCGCAGGGCCTGTTCGCCGGTGCCTCGATCGAGGGCTCCTACGTCGACGCCGACAACGACTGGAACGCACTCTATTACGGAGGCGGCGCCACGGCGAAGGGCGTCATCCTCGACCGCCGCTACACCAATCCCGGCGCCGAACCGCTCAGGCAGTACCTGTCGAAGTGGTAGTCTGACTTTCTTCCCCTTTGCGGACTCCGCAAAGGGGAAGTGCCCTCGTCTTACGAGGGCGATGGGGTCATGACCCCTCCGTCGCGTAAGACGCGACACCTCCCCATTTGAATGGGGAGGAGGTTTTACGCCACCCTCAGCCCCGCCGCGATCGTGAGCTTGGCTTTCGTCTTCGCCTTGACCTCGTCGACGGTGACGCCGTCGGCGAGTTCGAGCAGCGTGACGCCGCCGTCGCCCTTCTTGTCGACGGCGAAGACGCCGAGCTCGGAGATCACCATGTCGACCACGCGCCGGCCGGTCAGGGGCAGGGTGCATTCGGGGAGCAGCTTCGAGGCGCCGTCCTTGGAGACATGCTCCATGGTGACGATCACGCGCTTCACGCCGGCCACCAGGTCCATGGCGCCGCCCATGCCCTTCACCATCTTGCCTGGGATCATCCAGTTGGCGAGGTCGCCGTTTTCCGCCACTTCCATGGCGCCCAGGATCGACAGGTCGATATGGCCGCCGCGGATCATCGCGAAGCTGTCGGCCGAGCTGAAGTAGGAGGTGCCCTTCACTTCGGTCACGGTCTGCTTGCCGGCATTGATGATGTCGGCATCGACCTCGTTGTCGTAGGGGAAGGGGCCGACGCCCAGCATGCCGTTCTCGCTCTGCAGCGTGATGTCGACATCCTCGGGCACATAGTTCGACACCAGCGTCGGGATGCCGATACCGAGGTTCACGTAGAAGCCGTCCTTCAGTTCCTTGGCGGCGCGTGCCGCCATCTGATCGCGGGTCCAGGCCATCGTTCTCTCCTCAAGCCTTGCGAATGGTGCGCTGTTCGATCTGCTTGTCGTAGGGCGCACCGCAGAAGATGCGCTTCACGAAAACCGCGGGCGTGTGGATGTGGTCGGGCTCGAGTTCGCCCACCGGCACCAGCTCCTCGACCTCGGCGACACACATCTTCGCGGCGGTCGCCATCATCGGATTGAAGTTCCGCGCGGCCTTCCGGTAGATCAGGTTTCCCGAAGTGTCGCCCTTCCATGCCTTGATGAGCGCGATGTCGCCGAACAGGCCGCGCTCCATCACATATTCCTCGCCGTCGAAGACCTTGGTCTCCTTGCCCTCGGCCACCAGCGTGCCGACGCCGGTCTTGGTGTAGAAGGCCGGGATGCCGGCGCCGCCGGCGCGGCAGCGTTCGGCCAGCGTGCCCTGCGGGTTGAATTCGAGCTCCAGCTTGCCGTCTAGGTAGAGCTTGGCGAAGGTCTTGTTCTCGCCCACGTAGGAGCTGATCATCTTCTTGACCTGCCCGGTCTCGAGCAGCAGGCCGAGGCCCGCGCCGTCGATGCCGGCATTGTTCGAGACGCAGGTGAGACCCTTCACGCCGGAGTCGCGCACCGCGCGGATCAGCTTGTCGGGGATGCCGACCAGGCCGAAGCCGCCGCACATCAGCATCAGATCGTCGCGCAGCAGGCCGTCGAGGGCCGACTTCGCATCCTTGTAGACCTTGTTCGCCATCGCTGTGTTCCGTCCTCGCGGGCCCGTAATCACTCGGGGGGTGTCGGCATATGGAAGGGCCGGCGCTTGCCTGTCAATCAGTCGCGAATCGTGCGCTTTCCGGTGACGAATTCGCCCATCAACCGGTGTCCATCGTCGCTCACCGCGAGGTCCATGAACAGGGTTCGTTCGTTGGCGAGGCCTTGTGACAGGGGTGTTTCAGTCGCCGACCGGACCAGCCGCTTGATGTGCGCCACGGCCCGCGGCGGCTGCGCCGCCAGCCGCTCGGCCATCGTCATTGCATGGTCCAGCACCGGCCCGTCGACGGCGGCATGGACCATGCCGAGCGACGCCGCCTCGTCGGGCGACACCGTTCGGCCCATCCGCGACAGTTCGAGGGCGCGGGCCTCGCCGACCAGCCGGGCGAGGCGCTGCGTCCCGCCGGCCCCGGC
>CAIYWM010000836.1 GCA_903929895.1 uncultured Alphaproteobacteria bacterium | reverse complement strand
GATTCGGGTTTCCAGGCCGGTGCGGGACAGGGACCGAGCGGCGGTAAGTCCTTCGCCTGCACGACCGGCTTGCTCGTCGGCGGCGTCGTGCAGGCGGCGGCGAAGACGAGAAGCGGGATCGCGACGAGGGCACGCATGGGGGGGCTGCTCAGTCTCCCTGCCAGCGCCCGACGCCGCCGATCAGGATGGTTGGCACGCCTCCGGTCCCGTTCTTCACGGTGCAGACCTGGCTGCCCGGCCGGCGCCCGTCACGCGGCTCGGAAACATCGAGGCCGGCGGCCTTCAGTCGTGCGTAGGCGGTGGCGATGTCGGGCACGCGCCACGACAGGCCCCAGAGATGGTCCGGCTCGTCCGAAACACCCTTCTTCAGGTCGTGGGCGATCTCGACCACCAGGTCGCCGCAGCGGAAGAACAGCAGGCGCGCGCCCCACTTGGGATTGCTGCGGTCGAGCCGCAGGTCGAGGCCGAGCCGGCCTGCATAGAAGGCGATGGCGCGCTCGGGGTTGGGCGTGCGCACGACGATATGGTCGAGGCTGGAGACGGCTGCGCGGGTGTCAGTTGTGAGTGGCGAAGGAGCTTCGTCCGGCTTCGCAACGACGCCGATTGCAACGCCATGGCCGAGGAGCGCCAGCCCCGCATCCGTTCTCGTCGTCGCGACCGCACGGCGCTCCAGGAGCGTCGCCGCCTTGGCAAGGTCCGGCGTTGCGAACACCATCGATCGCAGGCCTGATGCTTCGGGTTCGAAACGCACTGCGACATTGCCGGTGCGCAGGCGCCCGTCGACCACACGCCGTCCCAGCAACGTCTCGTAATCGGCAGCCGGGCCGCCGACGACGAGATGGTCGAGTGCCGCGATCATGGTGTCAGCCGATGCGCTTCAGGTTCGCCTTGTAGTCCTGGCTGCGCTTCACGTAGCTCTCCGCGCTCATCGCCAGACGCGAGGCATTCTCCTCGCTGAGCTCGCGCACGACCTTGGCCGGGGAGCCCAGGATCATCGAGCGGTCGGGGAAGCTCTTGCCCTCGGTCACGACCGAACCCGCGCCGACCAGGCAGTCCTTGCCGATCACCGACCGGTTGAGCACGACCGACTGGATGCCGATCAGCGAGCCGTCGCCGATCGTGCAGCCGTGCAGCATCACCTGATGGCCGACCGTCACGTTGCGGCCGATGGTGAGCGGTGCGCCGGGATCGGTATGCAGGACGCTCAGCTCCTGGATGTTGCTGTCGTCGCCGATGACGATGGGCTCGTTGTCGCCGCGCAGGACGGCGCCGGACCAGATGCTCACCCGTTCGCCCAGGATCACCGACCCGATGATGGTGACGCCCTCCGCGATGTAGCAGGAGGCCGGAATCACCGGCACGCGGTCGTTCAGCTGGTAGATCGGCATATCCTTGGTCTTCCTTTCGAATTCGAGCATCGATCGCAGGCGTGAATAGGGCAACCGGGCCGGCTGCGCGAGCGTCGCTTCGCAATTCTACAGGGCAAAATCCGGACGCGCGCGGAAACAGACCGGGAACGGGGCGCCCGTTGTTTCGCGCCGGTCCGGAAGTGCTGCCTCGGCCTCGAGCGGAGGCCGTCCAAGGGGGACGACCTCCGGAGCGAAGCTAGGCGAACAGGAAGTCCGTCTCGGAGAGGCTGGCCGCCTGCACGCCGATCAACGTGATCGCGCTGGTCGTGACGCCGTCGTTGTAGAACAGCGTCGTCGAATTGAAGCCCAGGTTGCCGGGATCCCACTGGTACGTCGTGAAATCCGAGAACGAGTCGATGCCCGCAACCGCGGTGAAGTCCAGCTTCTCGCCGTTGGTGTCGAACGAATGGATCGTGTCGGCGCCCCAGGCCGTGGCGGTGTAGACATATTGGTCCACGCCCGCCTCGCCGATCAGCGTGTCGTTGCCAGCGCCGCCGGTCAGGATGTCGTCGCCCAGGCCGCCGGCGATATAGTCGTCGCCCGAACCGCCCGTCAGTGTATCGCCCCCACCCCAGCCATAGAGGAAGGTGTTCGCGGTGTTGCCGGCGGCGTTAAGCGTGTCGGCG
>CAIYWM010000835.1 GCA_903929895.1 uncultured Alphaproteobacteria bacterium | reverse complement strand
GTGCGGCACGAGGTCGGGAATCATCTCCTCGGTGACGCCCATCACGCGCAGTCCGCCGGGCAGGCCGATGCTCGCGTTGCGCGCCAGGACCGCCTCGGCCAGATCGGCGCCGGTGGAGAGGCCCATGGCTTCGGCCATCCGATCGTATTTCTCGGGCGCCGTGCCGGCGTTGAAGCGCAGGATCGTCGGCAGGATCACGGCGTTCAGCGTGCCATGGTGCAGCCTGAGGCCGGGCAGGCGACCGGCGGCATGGCTCATCGAGTGGACGGCGCCCAATCCCTTCACGAAGGCCATTGCCCCCTCGGTCGACGCCATCATCATGTTCCAGCGTGCCTCGCGGTCGCTGCCGTCCTGCACGGCCCTCTCGATGTGCCGCCAGGCCCGCCGCAGCCCGTCGTACCCGATCCCTTCCGCCGGCGGATTCACCACCGGCGACAGGATGGCCTCGATGCAATGGGTCACCGCATCCATGCCGGTCGCCGCCGTGAGCGCGGGCGGCAGGCCGAGGGTCAGTTCGGGATCGCAGATCGCGACGCTCGGGATCATCTTCGGACTGGCGAAGGTGAGCTTGCGGCCGTCCTTCATGACGATCACGAAGCCGACCGACACTTCGCTGCCGGTGCCCGACGTGGTGGGAATGGCGATGACCGGCGCGACCCGGTCGATCCGGCGGGCACCGCCCGTCAGCGGATCGTAGCGGTCGAGGGAGCCGCCACTACCGGCCAGCAGGGCGACGGCCTTGCCGAGGTCCATGGACGATCCACCGCCCAGGCCGATGACACCGTCGCACCCGTTCGCCTGGTAGAGATCGAAGGCCGCCAGCGCCGCCGCTTCGGTGGGATTGCCGGGCGTGTCGTCGAAGACGGGAATGTCTTGGGCGCCTGGAATGACGGCGAGCACGGCATCGAGCAGGCCGGCGGCGCGGACGCCGCGGTCGGTCGCGATCAGCGGCCGGTGCATGCCGAGACGTTCCAGCTCCTTCGGCAGGATGCGGAGGGCGCCGAAGTCGAAATGCGTGGTGGTGAGATAGCTCAGAATCGCCATGTCGCGCCGTCTCGTCAGTTCGTCCTGGGGGCGGCCGCCGCGTCGTCGAGCAGATGTGCGACGCCGCGGAGATAGGCCGAAGTCCGGGCCGGCGGCGCTCCGCGCGACCCGAGGTCGATCAGTTCCTGGACCAGGGCGTCGGCGATCGCATTGCCCGGAAGCCATTGCTCCCGCGCCGAGGCGATGGCGTCCTTCAGCAGGGTGCGGGCCTTGGCGACGTCGGCCGCATGGACCTCCGCAATCCGCGCCTCGGGGCTTGTCGCTGCGCCGTCGTCGCGGCCGGTGGCCGATGGATGTCGGTGGCTCATTCGTGCCCCGGCATTTTCCAGACGGGGAAGGGGTCGGGGAGCCGGCCCCACATCGCGGGTCCCATCTTCATCTCGGCGTCGGTCAGGAGGCAGTCATCGAGACGGCGCGTGAGTTCCTTGCGGTCCATGCCCTTGGTGCCGATGAACACGATCTCCTGCCGGCGGTCGCCGTAGGGGCTCTTGAAGGAATTGCGGATGGTGGCGCGCCAGGTCGAATCCTGGGGCCAGTCCTCGCGCTTCACCGCCGCCCACCAGGCGCCTGCTGCTTCGTGGCGAAGCATGCCGCCGGCCTGGCTGAGGGAGCCTGCGAAGTTCATGCGTGACGCCAGCCAGAAGAAGCCCTTGGAGCGGATCACACCGTCCCAGCGGCCGTTGAGCAGGGCGTAGAGGCGCATGGGATTGAACGGCCGGCGGGCCTTGTAGACGAAGCTCCAGAAACCGTAGGTCTCGGTTTCCGGCGTATGGATGCCGCGCATCTCCTGCATCCAGCCGGGGGCCTCGCTGGCCTTCTCATAGGAGAACAGGCCGGTGTCCATGATCTGGTCGAGTGGCACCTTGCCGAACTCGCCGGTGACGATCCGGGCCTTGGCATTGAGACGCCGCAGCATCGTCTTCAGGAAGCCGAGTTCATCGGGCGAGACGAGATCGGCCTTGTTCACGACGATGACGTCGGCGAACTCGACCTGTTCGACCAGCAGGTCGACAACCGTCCGCGTATCCTCGGGCTCGGCGGTCTGGCCGCGCTGATGCAGGAAGTCGGCCGAGCTGTACTCCTCGATGAACGCCCGGGCGTCGACCACCGTCACCATCGTGTCGAGGCGCGCGACCTTCGACAGGCTCTTGCCCGCCTCGTCCTCGAATTCGAAGGTGGCGGCGACCGGCATGGGCTCGGAAATCCCGGTCGATTCGATCAGCAGATAGTCGAAGCGTCCCTCGGCTGCCAGCCGCTCGACCTCCTCGAGGAGATCTTCGCGCAGGGTGCAGCAGATGCAGCCGTTCGACATCTCAACCAGCTTCTCTTCGCTGCGGCTCAACTCGGCGCCGCCCTGGCGCACGAGGGCGGCATCGATGTTGATCTCGCTCATGTCGTTCACGATCACCGCGACCTTGCGGCCCTCGCGGTTGTTCAGGACATGGTTGAGCAAGGTCGTCTTGCCGGCGCCGAGATAGCCGGACAGCACGGTGACGGGGAGCCTATTCATCGTCATGAACCTCGTTGAGGCAGAGGAAGAGTCGCGTCTGGCCGCTGCCGGCGACCGGGGGTGAGCGGTGCACGATGGCTTTCGTCCCGGCCCGCACCACGCCCTTGAACAGACCGGCGGCAAAGCGCGGGAATTCGTTCAGGGGCCCGCGATAGCGGCGCTGCGCCTTCAGCGCGCGGGCGGCATGCTCGAGTGGCGGCCATTGCGTGCCGGGCCCGCGATAGGTTGCGTTGAGACGGTAGCCGACATGGTCGCGATGGAACCGCCAGCAGGCGTCATGGGTGATCGCTTCCAAGCGCAGGTCGACGTCGGGGCTGCCGGCGCGCGCGGCGAAGCAGCGTGCAAGCCCGGCAATATCGTCGATCAGTGCGCGGCGCTCGGGGCTGTCCGCAAGCTCCACGAGATCGCAGAGGGCGGCGAGCCGGGCCGGGACGCAGGCGGCCGGTCCGATGAAGTGGCCCTCGGGCAGGCGTTCCGCCGGCAGGGAATCGAGCCAGGCGGCCAGCCCCGCCGGTTGGGGGCGATGCCAGATGGCGAGGGCGACGTCGTTCTCGGCAACCCGATGCAGGACGGCGTCATCGCTGCTCTCGACGACCCGTACGGTCACGGCGCCAGACACGACTCGAATCCCGCCTTGAGGGCTGCCGCGTCGAGATTCCGACCGATCAGGACGAAGCGCGATTCGCGTGTGTCGTGATCCTTCCAGGGTCTGCCGACGGTGGCATCCATCAGCATGTGCACGCCCTGGAACACATAGCGGTTGGGGCTGTTGTTCAGCTCGAGGATGCCTTTGCAGCGAAGGATGTCGGTGCCACGAACGCGCAGCAGTTCTGAAATCCATGTCGTGAACCGGGGCGCATCCACGGGCCGCGAGGCCCGCAACGAGACGCTGGTGATTGCCTCGTCGTGCTCGTGATCGTCCTCGCCCAGGAAGCCGGGCTCGATCTCGAGAATGCGGTTGAGGTCGAAGGCCCCGCGATCGAGCAGCTCCGTGACCGGCAGGGCGCAATGATCGGTCCGGTGCAGGCGGGCCATCGGATTGATCGCGCGGATGCGGGCCTCGACGCGGGCCGCCTCCTCGGCCGGGACGAGATCGACCTTGTTCAGCAGAACGATGTCGGCGAAGGCGACCTGCTCGGCGGCTTCATGACTGTCTTCCAGCCGTTGCAGAAAGTTCTTCGCATCGACGACCGTGATGATGGAATCGAGCCGGGTCCGGCTGCGCACGTCCTCGTCGACGAAGAAGGTCTGGGCGACCGGCGCCGGGTCGGCCAGGCCCGTGGTCTCGATCAGGATCGCATCAAAGCGGCCCTTGCGTTTCATCAGCCCTTCGATGATGCGGATCAGATCGCCGCGCACGGTGCAGCAGATGCAGCCGTTGTTCATCTCGAACACTTCTTCCTCGGCATCGACGACGAGATCGTTGTCGATGCCAAGTTCGCCAAACTCGTTGACGATGACGGCAAACTTCCGGCCGTGCTGCTCGGTCAGCAGGCGGTTGAGGAGGGTTGTCTTTCCGGCGCCGAGGTATCCGGTCAGCACGGTGACGGGGACCTGATCCATGAATGCCTCTCGGGAATCCCCTGCGGACCAGGGGCGTCTGCGGTGGTCTCCTAGAATTGGTACAGTATAACATTTCTAATGGTCAAGCTGCGGAATCGCGCGCAAACAAAAAGGGCGGGAGTTGCCTCCCGCCCCTTTATCGGTCCGCGCTACGCGGCCTTCTGGACGATCTCCACGGGACCGTGGTTGTCGCAGTGCGCGCCATGGGGGTGATGCAGGTGCCCGTCGACCAGGTAGTCGACATGGTCGCCGTGCGGCACCGCTTCGTGGCCGCAGCCCGGGCCATGCTTGTGGTTCTTGTCATGGCCGGCGCAGACATGGTCGGGCGTGCAGGCCCCCGGAGTGTGGGCGCTCACCTCGATCGTGTGCTCGTCGACGTGATTGCCGTGCGGGTGATGGAGATGGCCATCGTGCAGGTAGTCGAGATGATCGCCGTGCTTGATCGCGGTGTGACCGCAGGCTGGGCCATGCGCGTGCGGATGGTCGGCATGGATCTTATGGTCGTGGCTGGACATGACATTCATCCTTTCGTGAAAATTCAGTGCCTCTCGCCAGCGTGGGCGATGGCGTTGCGGACAAGCGTGAGAACGTGATCGTCGGCGATCCGGTAGATGACGCTCTTGCCCTCCCTCTGGCGCTCGATCAGTCGGGCGGCATGCAACACCTGCAGGCGCGCCGAAACGGTGGTGATCTTCTCTTCCTCGGCGGCGGCAATTTCCGAGACGCTGAGGTTGTTGTCGGCGAGCAGCATCAGTGTCCGCAGGCGCGCAACGTCCGACAGGGCGTCGAACATGCGGGCCGCTTCTTCCAGGTGCCGGCCGCCGGCCGCTTTGAGTATGGATTTCCTTACCATTGATCTAACAATCCATAGATCGTTGGAGTGATGGAATCAAGCCATGCGGAGGCAGGATATTCTCCCCGCCCTGAAGAGAAGGCGGGGAGGAATACAGGTCAGCCGGCGATCGCCTGCTCGGCGGGCGCGTAGGGAAGGCCGAGGCTTTCGGCCGCCGCCTTGTGCGTCAGGCGGCCGCGATGGACGTTGAGGCCGGCGGCGAGATGCGGGTTTGCGGAGATGGCGGCGAGGCCCTTGGCGGCGAGGGCGAGGCCGAACGGCAGGGTCGCATTGTTCAGCGCCTCGCTCGAGGTCACGGGGACGGCGCCCGGCATGTTGGCCACTCAATAATGGATGATGCCGTCGACCTCGTAGGTCGGGTCGGCATGCGTCGTGGCATGCGAGGTCTCGAAGCACCCGCCCTGGTCGATGGCGACGTCGACGATCACCGCGCCCGGCTTCATCGACTTCAGCATTGCCTTGGTCACGAGCCTGGGCGCGGTGGCGCCGGCCACCAGCACGGCGCCGATCACGGCGTCGGCCGAGAAGACTTCCTGCTCGATGGCGTCGATCGTCGAGTAGCGCGTGCGGACCCGGCCCTGGAACAGCTCGTCGAGCTCGCGCAACCGCGGCAGCGAGCGGTCGAGCACCGTGACCTCGGCGCCGAGCCCGGCGGCCATCCGTGCGGCGTGCGTGCCCACGACACCGCCGCCCAGCACGACGACATGGGCTGGCTTGACGCCGGGTACGCCACCAAGCAGCAGGCCACGCCCGCCGCGGTGACGCTGCAGGGCGCCGCCCGCCGCCTCGATCGAGAGACGCCCGGCGACCTCGCTCATCGGCGCGAGCAGCGGCAGGCCGCCGCGAGCATCGGTCACGGTCTCGTAGGCGATGGCGGTGCAGCCCGATTCAATCAGGCCCTTGGCCTGCGCGGGATCGGCGGCGAGATGAAGGTAGGTGAACAGGATCTGGCCTGAGCGCAGTTGCACCCATTCGCCGGGCTGCGGCTCCTTCACCTTCACGATCATCTCCGCGGTCGAGAAGATCTCGGCGGCCGTGTCGGCAATGCGCGCGCCCGCCGTGCGGTAGACCTCGTCGCTTGCCCCGATCCCGGCGCCCGCGCCGGTCTCGACCACGACCTCGTGGCCGGCATGAACGTATTCGCGGACCGCGCCGGGCGTCAGCCCGACGCGATATTCATGGGTCTTGATCTCTTTCGGCACACCGACGCGCATAGGGTCATCTCCAGGCAGGTTCGGGGGCATCAAACCAAGGAATGCCGGTTTGTTTCCCGGCATTCTCAAGATGAATTGTGTCTCTCTTGCCGAAATTCTACGCTCAATGCCGAAAACACGCAGGAATCCGAACATGCATCCCGACAAGATCGACGCCACCATCCTGTCGGAGCTGACGGAGAATGCCCGGGTGAGCCAGGTCGATCTCGCGGCGCGGGTCGGCCTGTCGAGCACGGCGGTGGCGCGGCGGCAGCGTGCGCTGGAGGAGGAGGGCCTGATCCGCGGCTACCAGGCCGTGCTGGATCTGGGCCGCTTCGGGCTGGCCACGACGGTCGTGGTGCGGATCACGCTCGACAGTCAGAGCGACGAGGCGCTGACCGCATTCGAGCGGGGAGTCATCGACTGTCCCTCGGTGGTGCGCTGCTTCCTGATGTCCGGCAGCGACGACTATGTCGTGATCGTGTTGGCGCGCGACATCGAGGATTTCGAGCACATCCATCGCACCGAACTCTCGCGCCTGCCGCGGGTCGCTCGGCTGGAATCGAGCTTCGCGTTGCGCGAGGTCGTGAACCGCGCGGTGCCGCCGTCGGTGTTCGGCAAGACGGCGCGAGGTGTTCAGCGCAAGCGTCGCGCCGAAGCGTAGACGCCGAGCGCCACGCCGCCCAGCACGACCGCCACGGCCGCGAGGCGCTCCGCCGACAGCGGCTCGCCGGTCAGGTAGGCCGAGATGGCGAGCGCGGCACAGGGCACGAGCAGGCTGACGGGGCCGACCTTCGCGGCGGGATAGGTACGCAGCAGCGTGCCCCAGATCAGGTAGCCCAGCCACATCACCGGAACGACCGTGTAGAAGAGCACGAACCAGCCAAGCCAGGTCGGCGCGAGGATCGGCGCGGCCAGCGCCGCCGGCCCGTCGAGCACGAGGGACGCGAGAGCAAGCGGGATTGGCGGCAGGACGCTCGCCCAGACGGTGACGGCGAACATCGAGACCCCGCGGGCCGAGCGGAAGACGAGATTGCCCAGCGCCCAGGTGAAGGCCGACATCAGCGCCAGGCCAATCGCCAGCAGCGGCGTGTCGTCGGAGATCGAGCGTGCGAGCAGCACCACACCGGCGACCGCAACGGCGAGGCCGAGCCACTGCCCGCGCGTGGCGTGTTCGCGCAGCAGCAGGGCGGCCAGCACGACGGTGAGCGGCCCTTGGAGCTGCACCAGCACGGAGGTGAGGCCGGGCGGCAGGCCGGCCCCCATGGCGAAGAACAGGAAGATGAACTGGCCGCCGAACATCAGGCCGCCGATCCCCGCCAGGACGGACCAGGAGACGGCGGGCTTGGGAATGAAGAAGGCCGGCAGGGCGCCCAGCAGGAAGCGCCAGGTCGCGAAGGCGAAGGGCGTGAACTCGTCGAGGCCGAAGCGGATGACCGTGAAGTTCAGCCCCCACATCGCCACGATGAGGAGAGCCGCCGCGAGGTGCAGCGGGCTCAAGCGCCTACAGCCAGACCCAGGGGCGCGAACTCTTGTCGGACGTCTGCCACGCCTCGATCTCATCGCGGCGCGACATGGTGAGCGCGATGTCGTCGAGGCCGTTCAGCATGGCGTGTTGGCGCCGCGCGTCGACCTGAAAGGGAATCGTGCGGCCGGTCGGCGAGATGACCTGGCAGTTCTCGAGGTCGACGGTGATCCGCGCGTTGCCGGGCGAAGCCTTCATCTCGTCGGCGAGCTACTCGATCTCGTGGATCGGCAGCGCCACCGGGAGAAGTCCGTTCTGGAAGCAGTTGTTGTTGAAGATGTCGCCGAAGTAGGGCGCGATCACCGCCTTGATGCCCATGCCCTTCAGCGCCCAGACGGCGCCCTCGCGGCTCGAGCCGCAGCCGAAATTCTCACGGCTGAGGATGATCGGCGCGTCGCGATAGGGCGTCTGGTTGAAGATGCAGTCCGGATCCTCGCTGCCGTCGGGCTTGAAGCGGATCTGCTCGAAGGCATAGGGCCCAAGTCCCTCTCGCGTGACATTGTCGACCAGCCGCTCGATGCGGATGATCAGGTCGGTGTCGACGTTCTGGCGCATCAGCGGCGTGGCGACGCCGGTCACCTTGGTGAACTTGTCCATGTTCAGATCTTCCTGACGTCGGCGATGGCGCCCTTGATGGCGGCGGCGGCGGCCATGGCGGGGCTGGCGAGATGGGTGCGCGCGCCGGGGCCTTGTCGGCCGACGAAGTTGCGGTTGGAGGTCGAGACGCTGCGCTTGCCCGGCGGCACCCGCTCGCCGTTGGAGGCGAGGCACATCGAGCAGCCGGGCTCGCGCCATTCGAAGCCGGCATCGAGGAACACGCGGTCCAGCCCCTCGGCCTCGGCTTCGGCCTTGATGCGCACGGAGCCCGGCACGACCCAGGCGGTCACGTGGTCGGCCTTGTGGCGGCCCTTCACGATCTCGGCGGCGGCGCGCAGGTCGGAGATGCGGGAGTTGGTGCAGGAGCCGATGAACACCCAGTCGACAGGGGTGCCCTCGATCGGCTTGCCGGGCTCGAGCCCCTGATACTGGAGCGCCGCTTCCCAGGCGCCGCGCTTCTCCTCCGGACCGGTGCGCGGATCGGGAATGGCGCGATCGACGGCGATGACATGCTCGGGACTCGTGCCCCAGGTGATCTGCGGCGCGACGTTCTTCATGTCGATCGTGTGCTCGCGATCGAACTCGGCATCGGGATCGGTCGGCAGGGTGCGCCAGTGCGCGACGGCACGGTCCCACATCGCGCCCTTGGGCGCATAGTCGCGGCCGTTCAGATACTCGTAGGTCGTGTCGTCGGGCGCCACCATGCCGGTGCGCGCGCCCATCTCGATGGTGAGGTTGCAGAGCGTCAGGCGCGCCTCGACCGGCAGCGCCCGCACCGCCGAGCCCGCATACTCGACCGAATAGCCCGTGCCGGCGGCGGTACCGAGTTCGCCGATCAGGTGAAGGATCATGTCCTTGGCCGTGACGCCCGGCAGCAGCTTGCCTTCGAAGCTGGCGCGCATCCGCTTGGGCTTGCGCTGCACCATCGTTTGCGTCGCGATCACATGCACGAGCTCGGACGAGCCGATGCCGAAGGCCAGTGCACCCATGCCGCCGTGCGTGGAGGTATGGCTGTCGCCGCAGACGAGAGTCGTGCCGGGAAGCGTCAGCCCCTGCTCGGGACCCATCACGTGAACGATGCCCTGCCCGTCCTGGCCGAGGTCGAACAGCTTGATGCCGTAGGCGCTGGTTGTCTCGCGCATCGACTTGATCAGCGGCAGGCCCGGCGGATGGGTGTGCTCGGTGCGGCCGGGCCTGGTCGACATGGTGTGATCGGGCGTGCCGTAGATCAGCCGCGGCTGCACCGGCGGATAGCCCTTGTCGATGGCTTCTTTCAGCGCCTTGCCGCCCGACATGTCATGGAGCAGCAAGCGATCGATGTGCAGCAGCACGAAGCCGTTGCCGAGATCGGTGATGACGTGGCTGTCCCAGATCTTGTCGAACAGGGTCTTGCCCATGGGGTTGGCCTCTGGGTGTTGGGTGTTTCCGCCGGAGGCGGATATCAGCACCCGGCGAGCCGCGCCGCCAGTCCTTCGCGATCATCGTCGCGCAGCAGTTCCGCAGACGCATACCACGGCGATATTCCGAGGTTCGGTCCCCAGAGCCAGTCTGCGATAGGCGGCACCAGGATCACCGTCGCGATGCCGAGCGAAGCCGCGGCATGAACGGGCCAGGTGTCGTCGCCCACGACGAGACGACAGGTCGGGATCTCCTCTGGAGAGCGCACGAGATCGCGACCGGCCAGGCCAGGGGGAGGCTCGGAGGCGCTGAACCAGCCGATGCGCGAAGAAGGCTCGGGCCTGCGTCGCAGCGTTGCCGGTGGCGGCAGCGCGTCGCGCGTCCAGTTCATCAGAAGCGGCAGGCTGCGCAGCGGGGCGGCAGCCGCGAAACCGTCGAGCGGTTCGCCGCGGCGCACGGTCGGTCCGTCGAACCAGCCGGCGAGGATCTCACTGCATTGCACGACGGCCTCGACGCCGCGAGCGAGCATCAAGGTATCGCGCAGGGCCGCGTCGCTCTCGATGTCGGTCTGCTCGGGGTAGAGCAGCAGCCGGCCGTCGAGCGGTTCGCCCTGCCAGCGCGGCAGATCGGGCGTGTAGCGCTCGCCCGGCATCTCGAGCCGCGCTTCGTAATCGCCGAGCCCGCGCCACCAGTCGCCTTGGCGCAACATCAGCTCGCCACGTCGCAGCCTGAGACGCGGATCGTCGGGCTGGCTCACCAGCGCCGTTTCGAGATCGGCGAGGGCGCCGGCCCATTCGCCGCGCGCGGCCAGCAGCTCCGCCCGTGCGCTGAGCGCCGGCAGCAGCCGGTGGTCGATCGACAGAGCGAGATCGTAGGCGCGCTCGGCTTCCTCGGCCCGACCCAGCGCTTCGAGGGTGCGGCCGGTATTGTGGGAGATGACAGCGTCGTCCGGCTTGAGCCGCGCCGCCTTGGCAAGCGCGGCCAGCGCCTGCTCGTGCCGGCCGAGCTGCATCAGGCAGCCTGCAAGGTTGGTCTGAGCGGCGACGTCGCGCGGCAGAAACTGCGCGGCCCGCTCCAGCGGCTCGCGCGCCTCGGCAAAACGGCCGAGCTTCAGCCGCACCTGGCCCAGCAGATGGAGTGCCTGGCCCATGTTGGGACGCGCCTCGACGATGCGGGCGAACATCTCTTCGGCCGACGCGAAATCGCCCGCCGCCGCGCGCTGCAGGGCGTCGCGGCCGAGGGACTGGATCTGCTGGTCGTTGAGCGGCACGGGGCGGCTCTAGCAGAGGGACGTGCCGGCCCGCAAAGAAAAAGCCGGCGGTCGCAAGGGAGGCTGGAGCGACCGCCGGCCAGGCACCGGAGTGGGATGGTCCCGCGCAGGGTAAGGAACGGGACCCCTCCGGATTCGGATGTCAGCTGCGCCAGAAGGGCTTGTTCGCCTCGAACTGGACGTCGGTCGGGCTGATGCCCAGATCACGCATTGTCCGGTAGTCCAGGTTGACGAGTTCGCGGCGCTGCCTGGCCCGCTCGCGCCAGGTGGCGAGGATCTGGCCGAAGGCGGTGAAGGTGCCGGCCAGCGGGGCCTGCGATGAGTACTGGAGGGATATGTTGGCCATGGGACTGCTCCCGAAAGGGTTGAGTTCTGTTGGGCCTGATGTGCGCTCCGGGACCCCCCTTTACAAACGACCCTTTGTCCTGTTTTGATTAAATTAGCTCATGTGAAGGACGCACGATGAAACGATCCCTGCCGCCCCTTAATGGATTGCGCGCCTTCGAGGCAGCGGCACGGCATATGAGCTTTACCGATGCCGCGGAAGAATTGAGCGTCACGCAGGCCGCGATCAGCCATCAGGTGCGTGGGCTGGAGCAGCGACTCGGATTAAAATTGTTCGTGCGGCGCAATCGCTCTCTGCTGCTGTCTGAGGCCGGTCAGGCCTATCTCCCCTCGGTGCGAGCTGCCTTCGACCAGCTGAACGAGGCGACCGAGAAGCTGCTGCAGAAGGACAAGGGCGGCCACCTCACGGTAACGACCACGGCGTCGTTCGCCATGAAATGGCTGGTGCCTCGGCTGGGCGGCTTTCAACGTGCCAACACCGAGATCGACGTGCGCATTTCGACCGGCACGGGGCTGGTCGATTTCTCGCGCGAGGATGTCGACATCGGTATCCGCTATGGCCGCGGTCAGTGGCCGAACCTGATGGCCGAGCGGCTGGTTGCCGAGGACGTCATGCCGGTTTGCGCGCCCTCGTTGCTCAAGGGGCCGAACGGCCTGAAGAAGCCAACCGACCTCAAGCGGTTCACGCTGCTGCATATCGGCAACTTCCCGGACGACTGGCAGGTCTGGCTGACGGCCGCGGGCGTGAAGGGCGTCGATGCCTCGCGTGGCGTCTCGTTTGACTTCCCGTTAGCAGCCTATCAGGCGGCGATGGATGGGCTCGGGGTGGCGGTCGGGCGCAATCCGCTGGTCGAGCCCGACCTCAAGGCCGGCCGGCTGGTCGTGCCCTTCGAGTTCAAGCGCTCCTCGGACTTCGCCTATTATCTCGTCTATCCGCCCGAGGCGATCCGGCGGCGCAAGATCAAGGCGTTCCGCGACTGGATCGTCTCCCTGTCAGAAGTGGCGCAGCAGGCGGGGTGATCACACCCAGGCGTCGTCGAGGTGCACGCCCAGCAGGCTCTTGCCCTGTATCTCGACGTTCACGTCGAAATCCAGCATGGCGTGGTGTGACGCGGTGTTCATGTCGCGAAAGAAGACCTGCATGACATGGCTGTCATGGGCAGCACCCGCACCCGCACCCTCGAAGAGCCTGTTGCAGGCACGCCGGCACAACTCGGTGGCGTAGGCCGCATTCCAGCGGATTTGTGCCCGCTTCGCCGCGGGCATCGGGGGATCGCGCAGCATCGCCTCCTCGAGGAGGTCGCAGTTCTGCCGAGTGAGCGCCCAGGCGCAGGAGATTTCCACGCTCGCCTCCGCGACCCTCCGCTGCACGCCGGCGTTCTCGGCCTTCATCACGCCGGTGTAGACGTCGCGTCGACCGCGGGTCTTGTCGATGAAGAGCTGCAGTCCACGCTCGGCCATTCCCACGATCGTGCCGAGCAGCATCGTCGCCAGGGTCGGGCGGATCGGAAGCCGATAAAGCGGGATGTCGATTCCCGGGACGGTGCCCTGCTGAGCCTCCAACATGGGGACCGCGTACCGCTCCGGGATGAAGACGTTGTCGAGAACGATGTCCTTGGAACCGGTCCCGCGCATGCCGAGGGTGAACCAGGTGTCGTCGATGACGGCGTCCTTCTTGGGCATCACCACGATCAGGGAGGGGCAGGAGGCGCCCGCTTCGTTGCGGAGTCCCTTGCAGCCCACCAGGACCCAGTCACCATGGTCGGCCCCGCTGGCATAGGGCCAACGACCGTTGAGGATGTAGCCGCCATCGGCGCGCTGGCAGGTGCCGCGAAGCGACGGCACGCCCGGAATGAGCATGCCCGGATGGCCGCCGAAGATTTCATCCTGGCCCTGCGAGGGCAGGCGGCCGGCGATGAAGGTGTGGGCCGCGCAAACCATCAGCACCCATGAGGCCGCCGTGCTGCCCTGGGCGATCGTCCGCTCGGCTTCCACCAGGGCCCGGACCGGCAGTTCGTAGCCGCCATAAGCGGCAGGGGCCACGATACGGGTGACGCCAGATTGATGAAGCAGGTCAACGGCGCGAGCACTGAGCTGCCGGTTGGCCTCCGACTCGGCCTCGGTGTCCTTCAGCGCCTCCACGATCTTCAGCGCGTTGCCCGCGTCGTACATGGCGTCCTCCACAGACCCGTTGAGTGTTCGTTATGTCTGAATATACTAGTATGTTAGTATATAGACCATGCGAACATCTCTCAATGTGCTTCTCCCCGACGCGCCCGAAGCGCTGTGGCAGGGCGCCCCCAGGTTGCACGATCTGGCATACGCGTACTTGAAGGGCCTGTTGCTCGGCGGGGGACTCGATCCCGGGGACCAGATCTCGTCCGAAGGGGTCGGTCGCGTCCTGTCGATCAGTCGCGCGCCGGTTGCCGACGCGATCCGCCGTCTCACGGTCGAAGGCCTGCTCGAGATACGGCCCCAGGTCGGCTGTCGTGTGGTTCGGCCCGTTCCCGCCGAGGTGAAGGACCTCTATGAGCTTTTCGGCGCGACCGAGGGCGTCATCGCTCGCCTGGCCGCCGAGCGGCGATCGGCCATCGAAGCGGAGCAGTTCGGGCGTCGATGCGCCGCCCTGGCCTCCGCAGCGGGACTGCCCCATGAACCGGCCGCCCGGTTCTTGGAGCTGCGGCAGCGGAATCGGCGGCGATATGAACTTCTGCATGAACTCGCCCGCTCGCCCCGGAGTGTCGAGATTGCCGAATCCTTCTGGGACCAGAGCGACTTCCTCATCCGGGTGGCCTTCGGCCATCGCGATCTGCCGCCCTTCGTCAGGGCCGGGCACGCAGCGTTCGTTTCGGCCGTGGTTGCCGGCGATGGTCCGGCAGCGGAGCATGAGACCCGGCGCTATCTGGTTCGCCTGGGTCGGCATGTGGCCGAGCTGCTGGAGCGGCGCACCCAAACGGACAAGCAATAGTGGCCCAGCGAAGACTCCCTTCGTTGCAATAAATGAAATCATGTCCGGAGAAACGCCATGCAATTCGGCTATTTCACGCTGTCCGACAACCGGTATCCGAACAATCCGCGCTCGGCCGAGTCCTTCATCAAGGACATCTATGCCGAGGCGTTGTGGGCCGAGAAGGTCGGGCTGAACTCGGCCTGGATCGGCGAGCATCACTTCAACCTGCTGGGCGTCAACGCCTCGCCGCTGGCGATGCTGGCGCAGCTGGCGGGCGCCACGACGAAGCTGCGGCTGGCGCCGGCCGTGACCCTGCTGCCGGTCCACCATCCGCTGCATGTCGCCGAGGAATGGGCGACGCTCGATCTCCTGTCGGGCGGCCGGGTCGATTTCGCGGCCGGCCGCGGCTACGACCGCAAGGAATACGATCCGTTCCAGATGCCCTTCGACGACTCCGCCGAGCTGTTCGCCGAGGGGCTGGAGATCGTGTGGCGCGCCTGGACCGAGCCCGGCACGTGGTCCCACAAGGGCCGGTTCTACGAATTCAACGACGTCGAGGTGCGCCCGAAGCCGGCGCAGAGCCCGCTCCGGCCCTACGTGGCCTGCTTTTCGAGGCCGTCGATGGAGCTGGCGGCGAAGAACGACTGGAACGTCATTTATGCGCCGTTCGCCGCGGCCATGGTCTACGGGTCGCTGGCCGACGCGGTGCGGGTCTATCGCGAGACCTGCGAGGCCGGGTTCAAGCGGCCGATGCGGCGGGCCATGTGCTCCTACTTCGTGCACATCGCCGCGACTCCGGAGGAGGAGCGCTACGGCAAGGAAGCCCTGGTCCGCTATTTCCAGGACGCGCTGATCGCGGCCTTCCCCTCGTCGTCGGGCGAGAAGGTGCCACCGACCTACAAATACTTCGTCGAGATCGTGAACATCCTGCGCGACATGCGGCCGGAGAAGCTGACCGACAAGTCGATCCTGTGCGGCAGCCCGCAGCACATCGTCGACACGCTGAAGCAGGTCGAGGCGGCCGGCGTCGCCGAGGTCATCCTTTACTTCAACTACGGGCAGAAGCCGCATGCCATGGTGAAGGAGCAGATGCAGCGCTTCATGCTCGAGGTGGCGCCACACTTCGCCTGACGCCGCCGCAGAACCCCCACCACCGGCGAGGTTGCAAGTCGTTCGCAAGTGGCTGATGCTGGCGCATCACGCGTCTCGAGGGAGTTTGTCTCATGGCTCGCATCAGCACGAAGGAAGACCTGCGGCGCATCATTGCCGAACCGCGACCGGCCAGCCGCGTCAAGATCCTCGACGCGCTGGACGAGCAGTCGATCGAGTTCCTGAAGCGCTGCCCGTTCGCCCTGCTCGGCACCACGTCGGCGGACGGCACCGTGGAAGTCTCTCCCAAGGGCGACGAGCCGGGGTTCATCCGGGTCGAGGATGCGAAGACGCTGCTGATCCCCGAGCGGGTCGGCAACAATCTCGCCTTCGGCCTGAACAACATCATCGACACCGGCGAGATCGGTATCATCGCGCTGGTACCGGCGACCGGCGAGACGCTTCGCATCTCCGGCACGGCGGAGATCCACGACGACCCCGACCTCGTGGCATCGCTCAGCTCGCTGGGCAAGCCGGCGTTGCTTGCGACCCGCGTGCGCATCAAGCATTGCTACTTCCATTGCGCCCGCTCGATTGTGCGCGCCAAGCTGTGGGACCCGAAGGCGTGGCCGGCGCCCGCCCGCATCTCGTTCGGCAAGATCATCGCGCCGCGCATCGGCGAGAGCGACGCCGTCGCGGCGCAGATCGATGCCAATGTCGAGGGCGCCTACACGACGCGGCTGTGGCAAAACACATGATCGGCTGAAGGACCGGCCCTTCGATGAAGCGCAAGGTCGGTCTGTTCCTCCTCGTGGTCCTGGTCGCCGTCAGCCTGGGCTCGACGATCGTCGCTTCGCTCGCCATGTACCATCTGGTGTCGAGGCTGCAGGACGAGGAGCTGCACCGCATCGAGGCCAGCCTCAGCCAGCGCTTCGACGTCTTCGAGACGATGCTGCGCAGCGAGAACGAGCGCAACACGGCGGTCATGGCGAAGGTGCTCCCCCGGATCGAGGCGGATGTTGAAAGTACCGGCCGCGATCCAGCCGATCTGACCGTCGACGAGCTGAACGAACTCTCGGCCCGGTACGGCGTCGAGCACATCTATTTCATCAACCGCGACCACAAGGTCTTCAAAACCAACCTCGTCTCGGACAGGGGGCTGGTGTTTCCGAAGGGGCCCTTCACGGGCTTTCTCGATTCGGTGTTCGGCAAGGGCCAGGCGATGAGCGGCGGGATCGACCTGTCGTCGGTCACGGGCACCCTGCGGACCTACACCTACTACGGTCCGCCCGGTAAGGACTACCTCATCGAGGCCTCCACCGAGGTGCGCACGACGCTGAAGCAGAGCGACTTCGGCTGGATGAGCCGCTATTTCTTCGAGGACTATTTTTCCGATGCCGTCAGGTCGAACGCCTATGTGGCCGATGTCGACATGTACCTGGTCAACGACTCGGGGACCTGGTCGCTGATCCGGCCCGGCGAGAAGCTCGATCCCATCCGTGCCGCCGAGATCCTGAGGGATGGTCGCCTCCAGATACCCGACGCCTCCGGCCATCGCGTCACGACCTACAGCCGCTACAACAGGGCAGACACAATCAACGACGAAAGGCCGATGATGATCGTGCGCAAGGTCACCTACGACCTGGCGCTCGCGCGGGAGGCCGTGGTGCACGTGTTCGTGAGTTCGATGGTCCTGGTCGCGCTCACCTTGCCGCTGATCTACTGGATCGCCTCGCGCCTGCTGCAGCGCGGGATCATCGATCCGATCCTGAACCTGCGCGGCGAGGCCGGCGCCATCGCCGGCGGCGACCTCGATCACGCGATCGCCAACACCGACCGGCGCGACGAGATCGGGCATCTCGCCCGCAGCTTCTCTTCGATGCGGGATTCGGTGCGGTCGCGGATCAACGACCTCCGGGAAACCAACCTGGCGATCGAGCGGTTCGTGCCGCAGGCCTTCCTGGCCAAAATCGGCAAGCCGAACATCGTGTCGGTTGCGCTGGGCGATAACAAGCGCGAGCACATGACCGTCATGTTCTCCGATATCCGCAACTTCACGGCGCTGTCGGAGACGATGACGCCGGACGAGAATTTCGCGTTCATCAACGCCTATCTCAGCCACGTGGGGCCGGTGATCCGCGACCATGGCGGCTTCATAGACAAGTATATCGGCGACGCGATCATGGCCCTGTTCGAAACGGCTGACGACGGCGTGCGGGCCGGTCTTGCGATGCTGGACGCTCTGGACTCGTTCAATGCCCCTCGCGTGACGAAGGGCCTGGTGCCGGTGGCCATCGGGACCGGACTCAACACCGGCTCGCTGATGATGGGAACGATCGGCGAGCTGCACCGCATGGACGGCACGGTGATTTCCGACGCCGTCAACCTTGCCTCCAGGATCGAGAGCCTCACCAAGGTCTATCGGGTCCGCATGCTGATCTCGCAGTACACCTACGATCAGCTGGCGGATCCCGCTGCCTATGCGATCCGGCCACTCGATGTCGTGGTGGTCAGGGGCAAGACGCGACCGGTGGTGCTGTTCGAGGTGTTCGATCGCGACCCGTCGCCGGAGCGCGAGGTCAAGCTCAGGACACGCGAGCCGTTGCTGCGCGGGGTCGAGGCCCTGCTCCGCCATGACATCGCGGCGGCGCGCACCCACTTCGAGGAGAGTCTCACACTGGCGCCGGCCGATCCGGCGGTCGCCAATCTGCTGAAGAGCTGTCCCTCAGACGCGTGAAGCGCGCGCCTCGCGGAAGGACACGAGGCGACGCTGCGTCTCGTCCCACAGAACCAGGCGTACGCAACGGAAACTCTGGATCAGGGTCAGGCGCCCGACGTCCCGAAGCTCGGGATGATCGCGCAGCACGTGCGGCAGCCGGTAGTAGGGGATGCGGCTGCTGAGATGATGGACGTGGTGGATGCCGATGTTGGCGGTGAACCAGCGCAGGAAGGCCGGCAGGTCATAGTGCGAGCTTCCGTGCAGGGCGGCCTCGTGCAGGTTCCAGTCGGGATCGTTGTCCCACTTCGTGTGCTCGAACTGGTGCTGGACGAAGAACAGCCACACGCCGACCGAGGCGGAGAGCAGCAGCACCGGGAGGTGGATCAGCAGGAAGGCCTTGATGCCGACCAGCCAGATGAGCAGACCGGCGACCAGAACGATCGCCAGGTTGTTCGTCATCGTACTGACCCACGGTCGCCAGCCATCGCGCATCAAGCCGATCGGAAGGCGATGCTGGACGATGAACAGATAGGCCGGTCCGAGACCGAACATCACCAGCGGATGGCGATAGAGACGATAGCGCAGCCGGCCCCACATCGAGCGGGCGCGGTATTCCTCGACCGTCAGCGTGTCGACGTCTCCGAGGCCGCGCTTGTCGAGATTGCCGGTGCTGGCATGATGGGTCGCATGCGTGCGGCGCCACACTTCGTAAGGGGTCAGCGTGAGGACGCTGGCAATGCGGCCGATCCAGTCGTTCGCCGAGCGCTGGCGGAAGAAGGCGCCATGCCCGCAATCGTGCTGGATCGCGAACAGGCGAACCATGAAGGCGCCGGCCGCGAAGGCCAGCGGCAGGGCCAGCCAGTAGCCGATGTCGAGCGTCGCCCAGGCCAGCGCCCACAAGGCGATCAGCGGCACCACCGTGACGGCGATCTCGAAGATGCTGCGGCTGTTGCTGGGCTGTCGATAGCGCGAGAGGATCTGGGCCCAGGCGCGGGCGGCTTTCGCCACGTGCGCGCGCGGGCCGGCCGCTTCCGGAGGGGTGCTCAAACGAGTGAATTTCCTTGAGAAGAGGAGCGGGCGTCGGCAGCCGCAAATCCGGCTTAGGCGGCGGTCTGGGCAAAAGCAACGAGCGAAGTGGCCCAGCGCTGCGAATCTTCGCGACTAAGCCGATTCTGACCGCGGCGCGGCGGAAGCGGCTCCTCTGCCGCGTCCCCGGCTGCGACTGCGACTGCGGGCGGGCGCGTTTTCCGCAAGGGGCTTGAGCGGCTTGGCACGTATCCGCACGGTGCGTCCATCCGGCTGCTCCATGTCGAAGGCGCCGGTCTTGCGGATCAGGTCGCTGAGCTTGCGGAAGCCGTAGGTGCGCGGGTCGAAATCCGAGGCGATGTTGGCGAGGCGCTGGCCGACCGCGCCGAGGCTCACCCAACCGTCTTCCGTCTCCATCTGCGCGATCGCCTTCGTCAGGAACGGGATGGCGGCGCTGGCAGGCTGCAGGGAATTCGCAGGCGCGCCCTCGCCGGGAGTGGTCACCGCGGCCTCGGGCAGGAGATTCTCGGTGTAGATGAACCGGCGGCAGGCCTGCCGGAAGCTTTCGGGCGTCTTCTGAGCGCCGAAGCCATAGACGTCGGCCCCCTCCTCACGCAGACGGGATGCAAGTCGTGTGAAGTCGCTGTCGGAAGAGACGAGACAGAAGCCGTCGAACCGCCGGCTGTGCAGCAGGTCCATCGCATCGATCACGAGCGCGATGTCGGAGGCGTTCTTGCCCGAGGTGTAGGCGAACTGCTGGTAGGGGTCGATCGCGTATTTCTGCAGGATCTCGGCCCATGACTTGAGTCGCGTGCTCGAGAAGTCGCCGTAGATGCGGCGCACGCTGGCCTCGCCGAACTTGGCGATCTCCTCGAACAGGCCGGCGGCGATACGCGGCGAGGTGTTGTCGGCGTCGATCAGGACGGCGAAGCGGCGTGGGCGGGTGTCTTCGGCCATGTCGATGCTCCGGGCCGTCAGGCGGCCGATTGGGCGTAGATCGCGTCGACATGGATGTCGGCGCAGTCGATGACAGGAAAGCCGGGATCGTGTCCAGCGAAGGCCAGGAACAGGTCGGTGCCGCCCAGCATGATCGCCTCGGCGCCGCGCGCGCAGAGGTCGCGACCGGCGTCGAAGAAGACCCGGCGCTGGGCGCCGGTTACGTGTCCGATCGTCGCCATGGCGACGTAGGTGTCGTGGACGAGATCGAGCGCGGCGCCTTCCGTCGGGACGACCTCGGCCGAGGGGATGCCGCCATAGAGTTTCGATTCCATGACAGTGCGGGTTCCCAGAATGCCGATCTTCCTGAACCGTCCCTTGGCCAGCGCCGCATCGACCGCCGGGATGGCGTTGAGTATCGGGAGCGGCGAGATCGCCATCAGCTCGTTCACGCAGAAATGTCCGCCCATCGAGGTGATGGCCGCAGCCTGGGCGCCGGCCGCTTTCAGGCGCCCGATGAGCCCGGCGAAGATTTCAGCCTGTCTCTCCGGATTTTTGCCGACGAGGTTGCGGCTCATCTCCCGCACGTCGGCATGTGCCATGGTGAGGTCGAGCGGGGTGCCGCCGGCGACATGCCGGTCGATCAGGCCGCGATAGTAGAAGTCGGTCGCGGCCGGTCCGATGCCGGCGATCAGTCCGATATGCATGGTCGACTGTCACCGATCCGCCGGGATGCAGCAACTCCCCGGGGTGTGGCGAAAAGCGCGCCTGCGAGTCAGTCGCCGCGGAGGCTAGAGTTTGTCCATGCGACGGGTGGCGGTGTTCGGAACGACGGGATCAGGCAAGAGCTGGCTGGCCGAGCGCCTGGCCGAGCGCGCCGGCCTGCGCGTGGTCGAACTCGATGCACTCTTCTGGGGGCGCGACTGGCAGCCTGCGCCGGTCGACCTGTTCCGTCATCGCGTCGAGCGCGAGACCAGCGAGGACGGCTGGATCGTCGTCGGCAATTACGGCCAGGTGCGCGACCTGGTATGGCGTCCGGCAGACACGCTGGTCTGGCTCGACCTGCCATTACCCGTCGTGATGTCGCGCCTGCTGCGGCGCACGGTGAAACGCGCCGTCACGCGCGAGGAACTGTGGGGCACCGGCAATCGCGAGACCCTGTCCAACGCCTTCCTCAGCCGGAACTCGATCCTGCTCTATGCACT
>CAIYWM010000834.1 GCA_903929895.1 uncultured Alphaproteobacteria bacterium | reverse complement strand
CGCCGCCTCGGCCGACGGGATCGACGGCGCCATCCTCGGCATTCCCCTCGCCGATACGCTGAAGCGTGTCGGCGAGGGTCAGGCGATCACGGAAACCGTGCCGCGACGCGACCTGTGGCGCGCGCAGACACCGCAGGTCTTTCGCTTTGCGCGCCTGCTGGCGGCGCACCGCGCAGCGGCGTCGCTCGCCGCAGACGAAGCGACCGCGCTGACGGACGATGCCGCCGTCGCCGAGCGGGCGGGGCTGAAGCTTGTCATGGTCGCGGGCAGCGAAGATAACCGCAAGATCACCACCACCGCCGACCTCTCCTTGCCTCACATGGAAACCCGCACCGCCCTCGGCTTCGACGTTCACGGCTTCGCGCCGGGCAATGCCGTCATGCTGGGCGGCGTCGCCATTGCGCACACCCATGCGCTTGCTGGTCACTCCGACGCCGATGTGGCGCTGCATGCGCTGACCGATGCCGTGCTGGGCACGATCGGCGCCGGCGACATCGGCAAGCACTTCCCGCCCTCCGATCCGCAATGGCGCGGCGCCTCCTCCGACCGTTTCCTGCGTCACGCCGTCGATCTCGTGACGACGCGCGGCGGCCGCATCGTTCACCTCGATGTCACGATCGTCTGCGAAGCCCCCAAGGTCGGGCCGCATCGCGACGCCATGGTGAACAGCATCGCGGCCATCGCCGGCGTTGCCTCCGGTCGGGTCAGCGTGAAGGCCACGACGACCGAGGGATTGGGCTTCACCGGCCGGCGCGAAGGCATCGCGGCCCAGGCCATTGCAACCGTGGAACTGCCAGGGAGCTGAGCGGCACATGTTCGATCACGAAATGCGGGAAGCCGCGGAGCACGTCCTGTTCGCCTGCCGCAAGCGCGGCTTCAAGGTCGTGACGGCGGAGTCCTGCACCGGCGGCCTGATCGCCGCCGCCCTCACCGCGATCGCCGGTTCATCTGATGTCGTGGACCGCGGCTTCGTCACCTACTCCAACGAGGCGAAACGCGAGATGCTGGACGTGCCGTGGGACGCGATCGTGAGCCACGGCGCGGTGAGCGAGCAGGTGGCACGAGCGATGGCCACGGGCGCCCTCGCCCGCTCCGGCGCGCAGCTTTCCGTCTCGGTGACTGGCGTCGCCGGCCCTGGCGGCGGCTCGGCCGAGAAGCCCGTCGGCCTGGTCCATTTCGGCGCAGCCCGCGCGGGCTTCGAGCCGGTGACCGAACGCCACGTCTTCCCCGGCGACCGCGACGCCATCCGCCGCCTCGCGGTCATCACCGCGCTGGCCATGCTGGCGAAGCTGGCGGAGCGGTAGAGACAAAAACACCCGTCGTCCGAGCGGAGCCGCCCGAAGGGCGGCGCTGCGCTCAGGACGACTGTTTGGCGTTGGCCGGTTTCGTGGGCGCACCATAGAGCTGCGACGCTCGTGCCTCGAAGGCCGAGACCATGCGGCGGACGGCTTCGGCGAACAGGAGTTGCACAGTCTTCTGCAGCAGCAGAGAGCGGAAATCGAACTCGAGTTCGAAGTCGATCTGCGTGCCCTCGGGATGAGGCTTGAAGATCCAGCGGCTCTTCAGAAGCCGGAACGGCCCCTCGATGCCGGTCGTGACGATGCGCGCGCCCTCGGGATCGTCAGGCGTCAGCTCGACGCGCGAGACGAATTTCTCGTGGAACGGACCGAAGCCGATCGCCAGCTCGGCGATCTCGACGTTGGGCCCTTCGCGCCGGCGGATGCGGCCGGCAAAGCACCACGGGAGGAACTCCGGATAGCGCGGCACGTCGGCGACCAAGTCGAAGAGCTGCCGCGGCTGGAACGGAACGACGCGCCGTTCCTGATGACGGGTCGCCAAGAAGCCGTCAGCCCTTGAGCTGCTCTAGCTGGGCCACGCGGGCGGCCTTTAGGCGCGCGAAGTCGTCGCCGGCATGATAGCTCGACCGCGTCAGCGGCGAGGAAGAGACCATCAGGAAGCCCTTGGCGCGCGCCATCTGGGCGAGTTCGGCGAATTCGGCCGGCGTCCAGAAACGGTCGAGCGCAGCGTGCTTGGGCGTCGGCTGCAGGTATTGCCCGATCGTCAGGAAGTCGACGTCGGCGGCGCGCAAGTCGTCCATCACCTGCAGGATCTCCTCGCGCGTCTCGCCCAGCCCGACCATCAGGCCGGACTTGGTGAACATCGCCGGATCGATCTCCTTTACGCGCGACAGGAGGCGCAACGAGGTGAAGTAGCGCGCGCCGGGACGGATGGTCGGATAGAGCCGCGGCACGGTCTCGAGATTGTGGTTGAAGACGTCGGGCCGGGACGCGACCACCGTCTCGATGGCGCCGGGCTTGCGCATGAAGTCGGGCGTCAGGATCTCGATCGTGGTCGTAGGCGCCGACTTGTGCAGCGCGGTGATCACCTCGGCGAAGTGCCCTGCCCCGCCATCCTCCAGGTCGTCGCGGTCGACAGACGTGACCACGACATGGCCGAGGCCCAGCTTGCCGACGGCTTCGGCGATGTTGGCCGGCTCGTGCGGGTTCAGCGCGCCCGGCTTGCCGGTCGCCACGTTGCAGAAGGCGCAGGCCCGCGTGCAGGTCTCGCCCATGATCATGAAGGTCGCGTGCTTCTGCTTCCAGCACTCGCCGATGTTCGGGCAGGCTGCTTCCTCGCACACCGTCGTGAGCTTGAGCTCGCGCATCAGCCGCTTGGTCTCGGCATATTCCGGCGAGTTAGGCGCACGCACCCTGATCCAATCCGGCTTGCGCTGGATCGGGTTGTCGGGGCGGTGGGCCTTCTCCGGGTGGCGCTCCGCGCGGCTCAGTGAAAGCTTGTCGAGGGTTCCGTCCATGATCGCCTAGATATGGAGCGTCCGGCCGTAGGCCGCCAGTACCGACTCGTGCATCATCTCCGACAGGGTGGGATGCGGGAACACCGTGGCCATCAGCTCGACCTCGGTGGTCTCCAGCGTCTTGGCGATGCTGTAGCCCTGGATCAGCTCGGTGACCTCGGCGCCTATCATATGGGCGCCCAGAAGTTCGCCGGTCTTGGCGTCGAAGATCGTCTTGATGAAGCCCTCGGGTTCGCCAAGGGCGATCGCCTTGCCATTACCGATGAAGGGGAATTTGCCGACCTTGAGTTCCAGCCCCTTGGCCTTGGCCGCAGCCTCGGTGAGGCCGATGCTCGCGACCTGCGGCTGGCAGTAGGTGCAGCCCGGGATGTTCTCGGTCTTCATCGGGTGAACGCCCTTCACGCCGGCAATCTTCTCAACCACCAGCACGCCCTCGTGCATCGCCTTATGGGCGAGCCAGGGCGGGCCGACGACGTCGCCGATCGCATAGACGTTGGGCTCGCCCGTGAAGCCCCACTGGTCGATCACGATGTGGGTCTTCTCGACCTTCACCTTGGTGCCTTCGAGACCGATATTCTCGACATTGCCCACGATGCCGACCGCGCTGATGACGCGGTCGACCGTTATCTCCTGCGCCTTGCCGCCGACCGTGATGGTAGCCGTGACGTCGTTGGCGCCCTTCTTAAGGTTCGACACGGTGGCGCTGGTCAGGATCTTCATGCCCTGCTTCTCGAACGCCTTCTTGGCGAAGGCGGAGACCTCGGCGTCCTCGACCGGCAGCACGCGGTCCATGACCTCGGCCACCGTCACCTCGGCGCCCATTGTGCGGTAGAAGCTCGCGAACTCGATGCCGATCGCGCCCGAGCCGATGACCAGCAGCGACTTCGGGAATTCCGGCGGCACCATCGCTTCCTTGTAGCTCCACACCAGCTTGCCGTCGGCCTCGAGGCCGGGAAGCTGGCGCGCGCGGGCGCCGGTGGCCAGGATCACGTCCTTGGCGGTCAGGGTGACGTTGCTCTTGTCCTTCAGCGCGACGGCTACCTTGCGCTTCGCCCCGTCGGTGCCGGCGAGCTTTGCCGTGCCGTCGAACACCGTGATCTTGTTCTTCTGCATCAGCATCGAGACGCCGTTGCTGAGCTGGCTCGCGACCTTGCGCGAGCGCTCGACGATCTTCTTCGGGTCGAACGACACGTCCTTGACCGAGAGCCCATAGGCCTCGGCATGCTTGATGAGGCCGTAGACTTCCGAGGTGCGCAGCAGCGCCTTAGTCGGGATGCAGCCCCAGTTGAGGCAGATGCCGCCCATATGCTCGCGCTCGACCACCGCGGTCTTGAGCCCGAGCTGCGCGGCGCGGATCGCGGCGACATAGCCGCCCGGCCCGCCGCCCACGACGATGAGATCGAAACTGCTTTCGGCCATGACGTGCTCCTAGGCCAGCATCGCGGCGGGTTGCTCGACATACGCCTTAAGCGTCTGCAGGAACTGCGCGCCCATGGCGCCGTCAACCACGCGGTGATCGACGGCCAGCGTGCAGCTCATGATGTTGCGGATGACCATCTCGCCCTTGCGGACGACGACCCGCTCCTCGCCGGCGCCGACCGCCAGGATCATGGACTGCGGCGTGTTGATGATGGCGCCGAAGTCGCGGATGCCGAACATGCCGAGGTTCGAGATGGTGAAGCCGCCGCCCTGGAACTCCTCGAGCTTCAGCTTGCCGCTCTTGGCGCGGCTGGCAAGGTCCTTCATCTCGATCGAGATCTGCGCCAGGCCCTTCATGTCGGCATTGCGCACGATCGGCGTGATGAGGCCGCGATCGGTGGCGACGGCGACGGAGATGTCGACCGCGCCGTACTGGATCATCTCGTCCTCGGTCCACGAGGCGTTGCACTCCGGATGGTCGCGCAGCGCCTTGGCGCAGGCCTTGATCACCATGTCGTTGACCGAGACCTTGGTGCCCTTCTTCTCGACCACGGCGTTGATCGCCGTGCGTGCGGTCAGCAACGCGTCGATCTCGAAGTCGACCGTCAGGTAGAAGTGCGGGACGGTCTGCTTGGACTCGAGCATGCGCCGGGCGATGACCTTGCGGATGCTGGTGTGCGGCACGCGGCTGTCGCCGGGCGCCACGAACACCGGCTGGCCGCCGGCGGGCGGCGCCGATGCCTTGGCCGCGGCCTTCGGGACCTGGGCTGCCGCGGGCGCGGCACCGGGCTTGGCATTCTCGACGTCGGCCTTGACGATGCGGCCGTTCGGGCCCGAGCCCTTGATACCGGCGAGGTCGATCCCCTTCTCCGCCGCGATGCGCCTGGCCAGCGGCGAGGCGAAGATGCGGGTGCCGCCGGAGGAAGCCGCTGGTGCGGCCGGCTTGGGCGCCGCTGCCACCGGCTTTTCGACAGGTTTTGCTTCAGGAGCCTTGGCCGCTGCTGCCGGCGCTGCGG
>CAIYWM010000833.1 GCA_903929895.1 uncultured Alphaproteobacteria bacterium | reverse complement strand
CGAATGCAGCGGCTCATCCGCGGAGACGACGAGCGCCGCCGCCCAGAACTAGTAGCCTTCCAACGAGGCGATGAGCGCCGCTTCGTCGGCGACCTTGCCGCGCGCGACGTTCACGAAGACCGAGGAGGGCTTCATCGCCGCAAAAGCCGCTGCGCTCATCAGCCCGGTCGTCTCGGGCGTGAGCGCGCAGGTCAGCGCCACGATGTCGGCCTGCGGGACCAGCTTCACCAGATCGTCCATGCCATGGATCTCGTCGGCGCCGTTGGCGCCCGCCTTCGGGTCGCGCCGGATGCCGATCACCTTCATGTCGAAGGCCTTGGCGAGCTTGGCGAGATGGCTGCCGATGCGGCCCATGCCGACGATCAGCAGCGTCTTGCCGCCCAGCTCGTCCTCGCGCTGGGTGAGGTCGCCCAGCATGCCGCGCCACACCTTCTTGTGCTGGTTGTCGCGGGCCTCGGGCAGGCGGCGGCAGACGGCGAGGATCAGAGCCAACGCGTGCTCGGCAACGGCGCGGGCATTGACGCCGGCCGCACTCGCCAGGCGGACCCCCTTGGCGCCCAACATTTCCTTGGAATACTGGTCCATGCCGGAGCTGATCGACTGGACGAACTTGAGCTTCGTGGCATGGGGGATGATGTCGTTCTTCCACATGCCCGAAGCCGAGACGACATCGGCCTCGCCAACCCTCTGCACGAACTCGTCATAGCTGCGCACCTGGAAGCTGTTGATGCCGGTATTCCGGGCGTCGAACCGGGCCTTCATCTGGTATGCCGCATGCGCGAAGCAGATTGTCAGCTTATCTCTCGTCGGAAACATGGAACTCCCCCTGCACAAGGTGCCACACTAGCCCGAACGACGACCCTGGGGGAACAAGATGAGCCGCAATCCGCTTCGTGAACGCCTGAACGAGGGCAAGCCCACTCTCGGCACGCACATCCTGTCGGCCTGGCCGACGCTGGTCGAGCTGATCGGCCATTCCAAACAATACGACTATGTGGAATTCACCGCCGAGTACGCGCCCTTCACCATGCACGACCTCGACAATCTCGGCCGCTCGTTCGAGCTGATGGGCATGTCGGGCATGATCAAGATCGAGCAGACGCAGTACACGCACCAGGCCATGCGGGCGATCGGCTCGGGCTTCCAGAGCGTGCTGTTCGCCGACATCCGCTCGGTCGAGGACGCCAAGGCCGCAGTCGACGCGGTCCGCGCCGAAACGACGATGGCCCAGGGCGCGCGCGGTCGCGGGCGCCTCGGCGTCGGCATGCGCCGTGACGTCGGCACGGTCCGCACCGGCGGCTCGCCGGCTTACGTCGATGCGCTGAACGAAGTGGTGATTGCCATCATGGTGGAGAAGAAGTCCTGCGTGGACGATCTCGACGCCATCCTCGACGTCCCGGGCCTCGACATGGTGCAGTTCGGCGCCTCGGACTTTTCCATGAGCATCGGCCTGACCGGCCAGGCGAACCACCCCGACGTGGTGGCGGCCGAGAAGAAGACGATCGAGACGGCGCTGAAGAAGGGCCTGCATCCCCGCGTCGAGCTGCGCGATCCCAGCCAGGCCGCCAAGTATCTCGACATGGGCGTGAAGCATTTCTGCATCGGCTGGGACGTCCGCATCCTCGCCGACTGGTGGGACACCAAGGGCGCCGAGATGCGCGGCCTGCTGGGCGACAAGCCCGCGGCGCCGGCCAAGGCGCCTGCGAAGGCCGGCAACTATTAACTTCCGCGAGTTCCTCATGAAGCCACCGATCGCGCCGCGACACCCGTCGCGGCGCACCCTGCACGGCGTCACGATCACCGACGACTACGCGTGGCTGAAGGACGAGAAGTGGCAGCAGGTGCTGCGTGATCCGTCCCTGCTCGATCCCGAGATCCGCGCCTATGTCGAGGCCGAGAACGCCTATGCCGAGGAGAAGCTCGGGCCTACGCAGGCGCTCCAGAAGACGCTGGTCGCGGAGATGCGCGGCCGCATCAAGGAGGACGATTCGGGCGTGCCGACGCCGGATGGGCCCTTCGCCTATCTCTGGAAGTTCCGCGAGGGCGGGCAGCACCAGCAGATCGGGCGCACGCCCCGCGACGGCGGCGAGATGCAGACTGTCCTCGACGGCGACGCGCTGGCCAAGTCATCGGACTATTTCAAGTTCGGCGGCACGCGCCACTCGCCTGACCACACGCTGGAAGCGTGGAGCGCCGACCTGCGCGGATCGGAATACTTCACCCTGCGCATCCGGCGCTGGGACACGGCAGCGGACCTGCCCGATATCCTGACGGAGACAAGCGGCAGCGTCGTCTGGGGCCGCGACTCCTCGTTCTTCTTCTACGTCCGGGTCGACGAGAATCACCGTCCACTAAAGGTCTACCGGCACAGGCTGGGCACGGCGCAGGCCGACGACGTCCTCGTCTACGAGGAGCAGGATACGGGCTGGTTCACCCGCATCGGCGAAAGCGCCAGCGGCCGCTTCTGCGTCATCTCGGGCGGCGACCACGACACGACCGAGGAACGGTTGATCGACCTCTCGATCGCCGACGCCGAGCCGCGGCTGGTCGCGCCGCGTGAAAGGGGCGTGCGCTACAGCATGGCCGATCGCGGCGACGAGCTGTTCATCCTCACCAACGAAGGCGACGCCATCGATTTCAGGATCGCGACCGTGCCGCTCGCTGCACCGGAACGCGCGAACTGGCGCGAGTTGGTCCCGCACCGGCTCGGCACCTACATTCTCGGCATGGACCTTTTTGCCGGCCATCTCGTGCGGTTGGAGCGCACCAACGCGCTGCCCTCCATCGTGATCCGCGATCTGGCGACCGGCGCCGAGCATACGATCGCCTTCGACGAGACTGCCTATTCGCTCGACATGATCGGCGGGTACGAGTTCGACACGACAACCCTGCGCTTTGCCTATTCGTCGATGACGACACCGAATGAAGTCTACGACTACGACATGGCGACGCGGCAGCGGACCTTGCGCAAGCGCCAGGAGATTCCGTCCGGTCACGATCCCGCCGCCTATGTCACGACGCGCATCACGGCGATTGCGCACGATGGCGCCGAGGTGCCGGTGTCGATCCTGCATCGTCGCGACCTGGTGCGCGACGGCCGCGCACCGCTCCTGCTGTATGGCTACGGGTCCTACGGCATGGCCATGCCGGCGTCCTTCTCGGCCAACCGCCTGTCGCTGGTCGATCGCGGCTTCGTCTATGCCATCGCCCATATCCGCGGCGGCTCCGACAAGGGCTGGTCGTGGTATCTCGACGGCAAGCGTGAAAAGAAGACCAACACGTTCGATGATTTCGTCGCGGCCGGTCGCGCCTTGATCGACGCCCAATACACGTCGGCCGGACGCATTGTCGGTCATGGCGGCAGCGCCGGCGGCATGCTGATGGGCGCAGTCGCCAACCGGGCGCCCGAGCTGTTTGCCGGCATCCTCGCCGAAGTGCCGTTCGTCGATGTGCTCGCCACCATGCTCGACGACAAGCTGCCGCTCACCCCGCCGGAATGGCCCGAATGGGGCAATCCGATCACCGACGCGGCGGCGTTCAACTACATCCGCTCCTATTCACCCTACGACAATGTAACGGCGCAACATTATCCGGCCATCCTGGCGATGGCGGGCCTGACCGACCCGCGCGTGACTTATTGGGAGCCCGCCAAGTGGGTGGCGCGGCTGCGTGCCACCATGACGGGCGGCGGGCCGGTTATCCTGCACACCAATATGGGTGCGGGTCATGGCGGCGCCTCGGGCCGGTTCTCCCGCCTCGACGAGGTGGCGATCGGCTACGCCTTCGCACTCGACACGGTTGGCCTTGCAGGAGCGAAACCATGAAGGCGCGCATCGATGCGATCCTGAGCGAAGCCGTGCAGCGCGGCGACGTGCCCGGCGTCGCGGCCGTCGCGACCGACGGCAACGGCACGATCTACGAGGGTGGCTTCGGCAAGACGATCCTGGGCCAGGATACCGACATGACCCCCGACACCGTCGTGTGGATTGCTTCCATGACCAAGGCGGTGACGGGCGCGGTCGCGATGCAGCAGGTCGAACGCGGCACGCTGAAGCTCGATGCGCCGGCAAGAGAAGTGATCCCTTACCTCGGCGAAGCGCAGGTGCTGGAAGGCTTCGACGCGGAAGGCAAACCGCTCCTGCGCAAGCCGGTGCGCGACATCACCCTTCGCCACCTGCTGACGCACACCGCGGGCTTCGGCTACGATATCTGGAACCCGGAGATCCTGCGGTATCGCGAGGTCATGGATGTGCCGACCATCGGCACCGGCCTCGACAAGTCGCTGACGACTCCCCTGCTGTTCGACCCCGGCGCCCGCTGGCAATACGGAATCGGCATCGACTGGGCCGGCAAGATGGTCGAGACCGTGACCGGACGGAAGCTCGGCCAGGTGATGCAGGACGATCTGTTCGGGCCCCTCGGCATGGACAGCACCGGCTTCCGCCTGACGCCGGAGATGCGCGCCCGCATGGCCCGCGTCCATCTCCGCAAGGCCGATGGCAGTCTCGTCGCCGACCTGAAGCGCGAGGTTCCGCAGGAGCCCGAGTTCGAGGCGGGCGGCGGCGGTCTCTACTCGACGGCCAATGATTACCTGAAGTTCGTCCGCATGGTGCTGGACGGCGGGAAGTCGACGCGCGGCGAAACCGTGATGAAGCCCGCGACGGTGGATGCGATGGCCGCCAACGCGATGGGCGACTCGACGGTCTGCCTGCTCAAGACCGTGATGCCGCCCCTGTCCAACGATGCCGAGTTCTTTCCCGGCGTCACCAAGCAATGGGGCCTGAGCTTCATGATCAATAATGAAGAGGCGCCGACCGGCCGCTCGCCCGGCAGCCTCTCCTGGGCCGGCCTGCCGAACACGTACTACTGGATCGACCGCAGGAAGCGCCTGGGCGGCGTCTACATGACCCAGATCCTGCCCTTCGCCGACGTGAAGGCGCTGCCGCTGTTCTATGCGTTCGAGAGTGCGGTTTACGGGCGCTGAGGCAAACACCCTGTCGTCCTGAGCACAGCGAAGGACCTTGCAAGGCGACCAAAGGACTGCGTGGCTGGCGCGAGCTCCTTCGCTGCGCTCAGGATGACCGTGGTGGCATGCCGGCAAGCCCAAACAGCTCCGTGTCCTCGCGGACGCCCCGCAGGCGGTGGCGGCCGAGCGAGACCAGCCGGTCGCGGCTTGCGGTCGCCGCTTCGGCGAAGGCCTGCGACATCAGCAGCGCCTGGCCGAGCGGCTCGCACAGCGCCTCGATGCGCGAGGCCTCGTTGACCGCGGGACCGATCACCGTGAAATCGAGCCGCGTGTCGGAGCCGACATTGCCGTAGAGGACGCGGCCGGTATGCAGGGAGATGTCGAGCGACGTCGCGGGTTGTCCGGCGTTTCGTCGCTCCACGTTCAGCGCCTCGACGCGGGCCAGCACTTCCTCCGCCGCCGCCAGCGCAGCGGCGCAGACCTCGGCCCGGACGACGAGGACCACCGCAAAGGCCGCCAGCAT
>CAIYWM010000832.1 GCA_903929895.1 uncultured Alphaproteobacteria bacterium | reverse complement strand
GGAACAGCACGCCGGCATCGCCGTCCATCGCCGGAAACTCGCCGGTACAGGCATAGACGATGGCGTCGCACCCATCGGCGCGCAGCTTGGCCAGTGTCTCCGGCGAACGGTCGATCACCGCCTGCTTCGAAATCTTGACGTCGCGGCCACCACGCAGCCTCGTGTAGAGCGTGTCGGCCCCGCTGAGCGGCGGCAGCGCATCGACCTCGGCGTCGCTCAGACCGTCGAGCGCGCCGCGCAGGATCACCCTGGTTCCGGCCGGAGCCTGGGCGGCGAACAGCTCGACGATGTCGTCTCGCGGGGCCTGCCCGATGGTGACGATGCCCAAGGTGCTCATGTTCAGCTCTCCAGCGCGACGGCGTCGCTGTCGTTCCAGGTAAGGCCCACCGCATCGCCCGGCATCCGCGAAGCCCGCTCGCCGGCATGCGTCTCACGCACCAGCATCGACGGACCGGTGGTGGGCTGGACGCGCAACAGCGTCGATCCGCCGAGATAGTTGGCCGTTTCGACCCTACCGGCGAGACGGGCGCCATCGGGCGCGACCAGCCGGATCTTCTCGGGGCGCAGCGCGCGCAGCGGTCCGGCCCCCTCCAGTATGTTGATCTCGCCGATGAAGTCGGCGACGAACCGCGTGCGCGGGCGCTCGTAGATCTCAGTCGGCGTGCCGACCTGCTCGACCTTGCCGCCGTTCATCACGGCAATCCGGTCGCTCATGGCCAGCGCCTCCTCCTGGTCATGGGTCACGAAGACCAGGGTGACGCCCAGGCGCTTCTGCAGCTCCTTCAACTCGAACTGCATCTGCTGACGCAGCTTGCGGTCGAGCGCGCCCAACGGCTCGTCGCAAAGCAGCACCGGCGGCTCGACGACCAGCGCGCGGGCCAGCGCCACACGTTGCTGCTGGCCGCCCGAGAGCTGGCCGGGCTTGCGCGTCTCGAAGCCCGTCAGCGCCACCTGCGCCAGTGCCGCCGCGACCCGCCGCTCGATCTCCGGCTTGGGCACCTCGCGCATGCGCAAGCCGAAGGCCACGTTCTCCGCGACTGTCCGATGCGGGAACAGCGCGTACGACTGGAAGACCATGCCCATGTCGCGCCGGTGGACCGGCAGGTCGGTGATGTCCTTGCCGCCGACATGGACGCGGCCCGAGTCGGGATGCTCGAACCCCGCGATCATGCGCAGGCTCGTCGTCTTGCCGCAGCCCGACGGGCCCAGCAGCGAGAAGAACTCGCCGGCGGCGATGTCGAGCGTGACCGCGTCGACGGCCATGACGCGGCCGTCGAACGTCTTGGTCACCTGGTCGAGCTTGATGGCCGCGGAGGTCACGTACGCACGCCGCCCGTTAGCCCTTCAGGATCTTGGTGACGCGGGCGTCGATGTCTTCGCGACGCGCATTGTACCATTTCCAGTCGGGCTGGATCAGCGTCGCCACCTTCTCCGGCGTTGTCAGCAGCTTGGCGTCGTACTTGGCCTCGAGCTTCACCTTCTTGTTGGCCGGCGAATACCACACCGCCTCGGCCAGCATCTTCTGCACGTCGGGGCGCAGCATGTAGTCGATATAGGCGAAGGCCAGTTCCTTGACCTTCGAGCCCGGCGTGACGTTCAGCACCTGCTCCAGCGCCAGCACGCCCTCGGAGGGGCTGGCGAAGTCGACGGGCTGCATGTTCGCACCTTCGTAGCGATAGACGCCCGAATCGTGGATGACGCCCATCGACACTTCGGCCGACAGCAGCATCTTTTCCATCTGGCCCGTGAAATCGACCAGCTTGATCGGCTTCAGCGCCTCGAGCGCCTTGTAGGCGGCGTCGAGGTCGGTGAGTCCCTTGCCGTACACCTTGCCCAGCATCATCAGGTGCGCCTGGCCCAGGCTGTTCACCGGGATCAGGTAGCCGCCGCGCGCGCCAGCCAGCTTCGGGTCCGCGAGGTCCTTCCACGAGGTCGGCTTGGTCAAGCCCTTGTCGGTGCGGAATCCCAGCCCGATGGCGCTGGTGAAGATCGTGACGCCCACGATCTTGTCGCTCACGGCATAGGGATAGACGTCGGCGATGTTGGGCACTTCCTTGGCAGTGATCTTGTTCATCACCAGCCCCTCGACGACGGCGTTCCACTGCTCGTTGGAGTTGGTGTGGAGCACGTCGTAGATCGGATCGTTCTTCGAGCTGACCTGCAGCTTGGGCAGGAACGGGAAGGCCTGGTCGGCCGACACCGTGCACTTGAACTCCTTCTCGAAGGCCGGCAGCACCGTGGCCTTCATCACCTCGCCCCACTTGCCGCCCCAGGTCGTGATCTTGAGCGTCTTGGTCTGGGCATGAAGGATCGACGGTGCACCCACCGTGGCCAGGGCCGCGAGGCCCGCACCGGTACGCAACGCTTTGCGACGTGAAATCATGGCAACCCCCTGTTCGTTCTCATCACAGCTTAACGTAGGCCTTGAGGCCGATCAGCCTCTCCAGCACCAGAACCACCGACAATGCGAGCAAGATCGAGACCATCGAGGCGGCCGCGATGGCGCCGTCGAGGTCGAATTTCATATAGTTGAACAGCACCACCGGCAGGGTCTCGCCCTTCGGCACCACCAGGAACAGCGAGACCGGGAACTGGTCGAACGACACGATGAAGGCGAAGACGCCGCCGGCGAACACGCCCGGCCGGATCAATGGCAGGGTGACCTCGAAGAAGACCCGCGTCGGGCTGGCGCCCAGCACCGCAGCAGCCTCTTCGATACGGCGGTCGAAGTTGTGCAGAACAGCGAGCGTCGTGCGGATGACATAGGGCACCGCAACCAGCGTGTGGGCGGCGATCAGGCCCCAGACCGGGCGGCCGATCCCCGACAGCAGATAGGCCTGGAACAGCGCCAGTCCGGTCAGGATCGCCGGCACCATCAGCGGCGACATGAAGAAGGCTGTCATCACCGCCCGCCCCGGCAAGTTGCCGCGCGCGAGGGCGAGCGCGCAGGCGGCGCCGATCACGATCGACAGGACCAGCACCACGGACGCCACCCACAGTGACAGCCACAGCGCATTCATGAACTCCGCACTGCCGAAGAACTTCTCGAACCACCGCAGGCTGACGCCGACCGGCGGGAAGGAAATGTACGGCGTCGGGTTCAGCGCGAACACCAGCACGATGGCAATGGGCAGCAGCAGGAACGCGAGCAGCAGCGCGTTCAGCGCAAGGTACGCGGCGCGGCCCGCATCGAACGGCCTGCGGTTGGGTGCGGCGCTCATGCCATGCCCTGCCCGCCCGCCAGCCGCGCCAGGATGCGGTTGTAGGCCACGACGATGGCGAGCGAGACCAGCAGCAGGATGACGCCGAGCGCGCCCGCGAAGTTCGGGTTGAAGCTGGTGCCGACCTGCTGGGCGATCAGCATCGGCAGGGTCAGCACATCGGTGCCGCCCATCAGCGAGGGCGTGACATAGGCGCTGATCGACAGCGCGAAGACCAGCAGCGAGCCCGCGAGGATGCCAGGCAGGCTGAGCGGCAGGGTCACCTCGACGAACGCACGCAGACGGCCGGCGCCCAGGCTGCGCGCCGCCTGCTCCAGCCGCTCGTCGATGCGGCCGATCACGCCGGTCAGGGTCAGCACCATGAACGGCACGTAGATGTGGACCAGGGCCACGATGGTGCCGAACTCGTTGTACATCAGCGGCAGCGGCTTCTCGATCAGGCCCCACTGCATCAGCGTCGTGTTGATCACGCCCTTGTCCTGCAGGATCGTCATCCAGGCAAAGGTGCGCACGACGATGCCGGTCAGCATCGGGGCGATCACCGCCATCAGCACCAGCGCATGACCCAGCCGGGACTGCATGCGCGCCATCCAGTGCGCCAGCGGATAGCCGATCAGCAGCGAGATGACGGTCGTGATCAGCCCGATGCGCAGGGTCGACCACAGCGCCTCGTGGAAGATGCCGGCCGTGTCGAAGATGAAGCGCTCGTAGTGCCGCGTCGTCAGGAAGGCATTCGGGTTGGTGACGGGATTGCCGGAATAGAACGACATCGCGGTCATCACCGCGAACGGCAGCACGAAGAACAGCACGAACAGCAGCCCGGCCGGGGCGATCAGCCAGGCGATCGGTGACGGGCGGGCGGCGTTCGTCATGCCGTCACGGTCACGCGGTGGCCGCGACGTCGCCCACGACCCGGACGCGCACGCGCACCGAGTTGCCGGGCAGGTAGGCGAGCGGCATGTCCTCGCTCTCGATCGTGTGCAGGGTCGCCCGGTCGGCGCCGGCCGCCACGGCGCGGTCGTTGGCGATCTCCTGCGCCGCTTCGATCGCCTCGACGCGGGTCATGTCCTTGAAGATCTGGTCGCACTCGCCCGAGACCTGGGCGATGGCGGCGCCCACGGCATTGGCGCAATCGCCATGCTCGACATGGATCACCTGCGAGACGCCCGCCATTTTCTCAGGGATCAGGAACGCGCCGCCGCCGACGGCGATCAAGGGCACGTCGCCCGCCTCGGTCTTCATGCGGTCGACCGCCTCCTCGGCAAGGCGCGCGGCCTCGGCAAAGACGCGGGCGCAGGTCGCGGCATCGAGATGGGCGACCTTGGTCCTGTCGCCGAGATCGAGCACGCCGGCCGCGACCGCGACGTCGGTGGTGGTGAGCTGCGCGCCGCCGAAGGCGATGGCGTCGGTCAGAAGACGATAGCCCACCGAGACCGGGCCGATCGAGAGCGGATCGAGCACCACATGGCTGCCGCCCCCGAGGCCGATCGACAACAGGTCGGGCATGCGGAAGAGCGTGCGCACGCCGCCCACCTTGACCACGGAATTGGCCTCACGCGGGAAGCCGAGCTTGAGCTGGCCCACATCGGTCGTCGTGCCGCCGACATCGATCACCATCGCGTCGCTCAGGCCCGAGAGATAGGCCGCACCCCGCATGGAGTTGGTGGCGCCCGAGGCGAAGCTGTAGACCGGCAGGCGCCGCGCCTGGCTGGCTTCGGCCACGGTGCCGTCGTTCTGCGTGATGAAGAGCGGAGCGTCGATGCCAGAGTCGCGGATCGCCTTTTCGAAGGCCGCAATCGTGTCGCGCGACAGGTCGGCCAGGGCCGCGTTCAGCAGGCCGGCATTCTCGCGCTCAAGCAGGCCGATGCGGCCGAGATCGGACGAGCAGGTGATCGCAGCATCCGGAATTACGGAGGCCACCAGCTCGGCGGCACGCTTCTCGTGGGTCGGATCCAGCGGCGAGAACACCGCGGAAATGCCGACCGCGCGGAGGCCCGCCGCTTTCATCTCGTGAGCTGCCTTCAGCACGGCAGCCTCGTCGAGAGGCATGAACGGACGGCCGTCATACTCGTGGCCGCCCTCGACCATCCAGACACCGCCGCGCACCAGCTCGCCGAGATCCTCGGGCCAGTCGCAGAACGGCGGCAGCGAAGCGCCCGACGGCAGGCCGAGCCGCAGCGCCGCCACCTTGGTGAGATGTCGACGCTGGACCACGGCATTGATGAAATGCGTGGTGCCGATCATCACGCCGTCGACCTTCTTGGCCTTCCCGTCGTCGCCCCTCAGGACGCCGGTCCCGCCGAGCTTCTTCAGCGAGTCGAGGATGCCCGTCGTCACATCCTGGCTGGTCGGCGCCTTCACCGCGCCCACGACCTTGCCATCCTCGATGAGGACAGCGTCGGTGTTGGTGCCGCCGACATCGATACCGATTCGTCTCATGACGCGAACACGCTCCTGAAGTCGAGATCATAGCCAAAAGCCCGCGGGCCGACATGTGCCAGGCCTTCGGAAGTGAGGAAGATGTCGGGCCCGGGCAACGCGATCACGGTGACCCGCTGCCCGTAGCGAATCGTTTCCGTGCCGACCGCTTCGCCGGACACCGAGTCGAGCACGCAGATCAGGTCGGGGCTCATGGCGACCGGCTCGCCGTCACGTTGCGCCACGATCCATTCGTTCTGAAAGTTGATCTGCATTGCCGAACCGCGCCAGTCGTCCATGCCCTCGAAACGCACGACGCCACGCAAGAAACCTTCTGTGGCGCGTCGTTCGACATCGATCACCTTGCCGCGATAGAGGAGCTTGCCTGGCTCGACGGCAAGGATGGCCGCGACCGGATCATCGTGCGTCCGCTGCGCCTCGCGCACGGCATGGCCAATCGCGATCGCCTTGGTGGTGGTGCCATGGATGCCCCAGCGCTTGACCTCGGCGCCAGTGCGCGGCGGCTGGCAAGTCGAGGCGGTCGAGCCGTACTCGACCACGATCTTGCGGCCGACCCGCTCGGCCCACTTCCAGGTCGGCACGGTCTCGACGACCGCCTCCAGCCCGCGAACATCGACCACCGTCATCGGACACGGCTTGAGCTTGCCCACCGCCACCGAGGTCATCTGCGCCTCGGGATAGGCGCGCCCCATCGTGTCCGAATCGACGACCGGGATGCCGAGATTGGCCGCGACCATCAGCGGGCGCACACCGTTGCCGCCGCCGATCTCCATGCCCATGACGGCATCGAACTTGCGCCTCGTGTGCTCTTCCATGAGCACCGCCGCGCGGGTGAACACGCGATGATCGGTGAGACGCTCGATACCGACCAACGGCGCGCCCATACCCGCAATCACGGCGACATAAGCATCGTCCGCCAGATCCCCGGCGTCGATCAGCTGCACGCGCTTTCCCTCGCGATAGAGCACCCGCATGTTGAGCAGCGACAGGTAGGGATTGCCGCCGCCGCCGGTACCCAGGACCCAGGCGCCGACGGCGAGCGATTCGATGTCGTCCTCGGTGATTTCGCGCCGGCTCAAGCGAAGACGCTCTTGAACTCGATATCGTAGCCGAAGGCCCTGGGTCCCACATGCTGGAGGCCCTTGGGACTGAGGAAGACCGGCGGGGGCGGCAACGCGATCACCGTCACGCGCTGGCCGTAGCGGATGGTCTCGGTGCCGACCGCCTCGCCCGACACGGAGTCCAGTACGCAGATCAGGTCGGGCGACATGGCGATGGGCTTGCCGTCGAGCCAGGCCACGATCCACTCGTTCTGGAAATTGATCTCCATGGCGGCGCCGCGCCATTCGTCCATCCCGTCGAAACGGGTGCGACCGCGCAGGAAGCCCTCGGTCGCGCGCCGCTCCACATCGACGACCTTGCCCTTGTAGAGGACCTTGCCCGGCTCAACCGACAGAATGGCCGTGACCGGGTCTTCGTGCCGGCGCTGGGCCTCGCGCACGGCGTGGCCGATGGCGATGGCCTTGGTCGTGGTCCCGTGGATGCCCCACTTCTTCACCTCGTCGCCGGTTCGCGGCGCCTTGCAGGTCGAGGCGATCGAGCCGTACTCGACGAAGATCTTGCGGCTCACCCGCTCCATCCACTTCCAGGTCGGCACCTTCTCCACCACCGATTCGAGCCCGCGCACGTCGACGGTGGTCAGGGGACAGGGCT
>CAIYWM010000831.1 GCA_903929895.1 uncultured Alphaproteobacteria bacterium | reverse complement strand
TTATCGAGGTGCTGCAGCGCCGCAACTACGTGCGCCTCGACCGCAAGCGCTTCAGTCCCGAGGATCGCGGCCGCATCGTCACGGCGTTCCTGCAGACCTATTTCCCGCGCTACGTCGAATACGGCTTCACCGCACATCTCGAGGAAGAGCTGGACGATATTTCCAGTGGCAAGATCGACTGGCACGAGGTCCTGCGCGAGTTCTGGAAGGCCTTCTCGGCCGCCGTCGGCGAGACCAAGGATCTGCGGGTCAAGGAAGTGCTCGACAAGCTCGACGAGGAGCTCGGCCCGCACTTCTTCCCGGCCAATGACAATGGCGGCAAGAATCCGCGCGACTGCCCGTCCTGCGCCAACGGCCGCCTCGGCCTCAAGCTCGGCAAGTTTGGCGCCTTCATCGGCTGCTCGAACTATCCCGAATGCCGGTTCACGCGGAAGCTCGGTATCGTCGATGCCGACGCCGACGCAGCCAGCGGCGAAAATCTTGACGGCCCCAAGATCCTGGGAATCGATCCGGTCACGGGCAAGCAGGTCACGCTGCGCAAAGGCCCCTACGGTCTCTACGTCCAGCTCGGCGAGCCCGAGGGCAAGGAGAAGCCCAAGCGCCAGTCGCTGCTGCGTGACATGACGCCGGGCGACCTGACCCTGGAGCAGGCGCTGGCTCTCCTGTCCCTGCCGCGCGAGTTGGGGCCGCATCCCGAGGACGGCGAGGTGATCCTGGCCGGCGTCGGTCGCTTCGGTCCCTACGTGAAGCATGGGCCGAAATACAAATCCGTCCCGTCCGACGAGAGCGTGCTCGACATCGGCATGAACCGGGCCGTGGCCCTGCTGGCCGAGGCGAAGACTCCACGCGGCCGGGCCGCCGCCAAGCCGCTCCGCAGCATCGGCAACCATCCCTCCGATGAGGCGCCGGTCGAACTCTACGATGGCCGCTACGGCCCCTACGTCAAGCACGGCGGCGTCAATGCCACAGTGCCGCGCGACATCAAGCCGGAGGAGCTGACGCTCGACCAGGCGGTCGCGCTTCTGGCCGAACGCGCCGCCAAGGGCGGTGGGAAGAAGCCAAAGGCAGCGCGCCCCAAGAAGGCGGTAGCCGCAGCGGCCAACGACGCCGGCGACAAGCCGAAGGCTAAAAAGGCGACGGCGAAGAAGAAGCCGGCCGCCAAGAAGAAGGCGGTCAAGGCGAAGGACAAGGAAGACGCCCCGCCCCGCACAGGCACCGATGGCTAAGGGCACGGTCCCGACCCGCGACGAACTGCTGGCCTTCATCCGCGACAGCGAAACGCCTGTCGGCAAGCGCGAGATCGCCCGGGCCTACGGGCTCAAGGGCGACCAGCGCATCGAGCTCAAGGAACTTCTGCGTGACCTGCGCGATACGGGCGAGATCACGCCGGACCGCGCCAAGACCTTCCGTCACCCCGAGTCCCTGAGCGACATGGTCGTGCTCGAGATCGTCTCGGTCGACGATGACGGCCATCTGCTGGCCGTGCCGCGCCGTCATGACGACGACAAGGACGGTCCGCCGCCGCGCATCGAGGTCTCCGCGCCGGCCTCGCGCAACGTGCCTGCCCCGGCGGTCGGTGACCGCGTGCTTGCGAGCATGAAGCGCCGCGGCAAGAACACCTACGAAGCGAAAGTCGTCCGTCGGCTTGGCAGCGGGCCGAAGAAGATCCTCGGCCTCTACGAGGAACCGCCCGGCCGGAACGGGCTCGGCCTCGTCACGCCGACCGATCGCAAGCTGCGCCGCGAATTCGACGTGCGCCCGACCGACAAGAATGGCGCGCTGCCCGGCGACATCGTCTGGATCGAGGAGATCGGCGGCGCGCTGGCGCGGCGGGCCCGCATCGTCGAGCGCATCGGGCCGATGAGCGATCCGCGCACCGTCAGTCTGATCTCGATCGCCGCCAACGACATTCCGATCGACTTCCCCGAGGCCGCGATTGAGGAAGCCGACAAGGCCAAGGCCGCTCCGATGGGGCACCGCCTCGATCTGCGCGACGTGCCGCTGGTCACGATCGACGGCGAGGACGCCCGCGATTTCGACGATGCCGTGTTCGCCGAGCCCGATCCCGGCCATGCCGGCGGCTGGCGCATCCTCGTGGCCATTGCCGACGTCGCCTGGTACGTGCGCCACGACCGGCCGCTCGACCGCGCTGCCTATCGCCGCGGCACCTCGGTCTATTTCCCCGATCGCGTCGTGCCGATGCTGCCCGAGCAGCTCTCCAACCACTGGTGCTCCCTGGTCCCGCACGAGGATCGGCCCGTGCTCGTGGCCGAGATGTGGATCGACAGCGAAGGCCATCTCAAGCGCCACAAGTTCCACCGCGCCATGATGCGCTCGGCCGCGCGCCTCACCTACAACCGCGTGCAACGCGCCATCAACGGCACGCCGGACGCCGAGATCGAGCCGCTGATGGACGAGGTCGTCCGCCCCCTCTATGGCGCCTACCGCGTGCTGCTGGCGGCCCGCGAGACCCGCGGTGCTCTCGACCTCGACCTGCCCGAGCGGCAGGTGACCCTGGGCAAGGACGGCCATATCGCCACGATCGGCGTGCGCGAGCGCCTCGACAGCCACAAGCTGATCGAGGAGTTCATGGTACTGGCCAACGTGGCGGCGGCGCAGGCCCTGGAACAGCGCCAGGCGCCTTGCCTCTATCGGGTCCACGATCAGCCCGACCTCGCCAAGCTCGAGGCGCTGCGTGAATTCCTCGGCACACTCGGGATCAAGGTACCGACCGGCCAGCGGCTCCGCCCGGCCGACCTCAACCGTGTCCTGCACGAGGTCGCCGACAAGCCGGTGTCCCAACTGGTCAGCCAGACGGTGCTGCGCAGCCAGAGCCAGGCCGTCTACAGCCCCGACAATCTCGGTCACTTCGGGCTCGCCCTCGCGCGCTATGCCCACTTCACCTCGCCGATCCGGCGCTTTCCCGACCTGATCGTGCATCGGGCCCTGATCGCCGCCTACGGGCTGGGCGAAGGCGGGCTTTCCTCGGAGGACAAGGGCCGGTTCACCGAGTTCGGCGAGCATCTGTCCATGTGCGAGCGTCGCGCCGTCGCCGCCGAACGCGGGGCCATGGACCGCTACGTCGCGGCGTTCATGGCCGGCCATGTCGGCGCCGTCTTCCCGGGCCGCGTCAACGGTGTGACCCGCTTCGGCCTTTTCGCCACGCTCGAGGGCACCGGCGCCGACGGCCTGATCCCCATCCGTTCCCTCGGCCAGGAGTTCTTCCGCCACGACGAAGGTCGGCAGGTCCTGATCGGCGAACGCACCGGCGAAACCTTCGGTCTTGGCGACCGGCTGCAGATAAAGCTGGTCGAGGCCGATACGGCCACCGGCGGCCTGCTGTTCGAGATCGTCGACGTGATCGAGCGGGTCGAACGGCAACCGGCGCCGCGGCATTCCCGCTCGCCCTACGGCCGGGAGCGTGATGGGCCGCCGCGGCGTCCGGTCGCGCATCGCGGCCCGCCACGGGACAAAGGGTCACGCCGACGCAAGTAGTTGCGGAGCGCATCCTGCCCGCCATGGATGACGATCACGCACCGGTCGATTTCTGGACCGCCCTGATGAGGGGCTGGCACGGCCGTTGCCCGCGCTGCAACAAAGGCCGCCTGTTCAGTTCCTATCTGAAGATGAAGGGCCATTGCGAGGCCTGCGACCTGGCGCTCGACCCCTATCGCGCGGACGATGCGCCTGCCTATTTCACCATCTTCGTCGTCGGCCATATCGTCGTGCCGCTGGTCCTCCTGGTCGAGCGCTGGGGGACCGAACCGCCCCTATGGGTTCATGCGCTTCTCTGGCTGCCGCTCTCAGTCGCCCTTGCCCTGGTCCTGCTGCCGCGGATAAAGGGTGCCGTGATTGCTCTGCTTTGGGCCCAGAAGGCGGCCGCTCCCAAGGCTGTGACCGGGAGCTTCGACTCGTCGGCCTGAACGACGTGGCCGCCCGCCGACGGCCTGTGCTAGTGTAGCGACTGTCGCGCATGGAAGTGCCTCCATTCCCTTTCCTTGGTTCGATGCTGCCGCGGGCGGCCGCATCGCTCGTGGCTGCGTGTCTGGTCGTGTCCTGCGCGACCTCTCCAGACACGCCGAGCAGCCAGGCCGACGGTCGCAGCCCCGCCGCCAGCGATGTCGGCATCGAACGCGTCGTCCTCCAAGCCTACCGGGCCATTGGCGACCGCCATCTGTATGAGCCCAACTTCCGCAACCTGTCGGTCGAGGCCTATCGTGGCTTCGCCAGCAGCGATTCCACGCTCGTCCTGGAGGCCAGTGACAGCACCCTCACGGTGAAGCGCGACGGCAAGGAAATCGTGAGCCGCCCCGCCCCCGCCGATACGACGGACGGCCGCGCCTGGGGCAGCACGCTCACCGAACTGATGGCTGGATCCATCGGCGCTTCACCAGCCCTGCAGCAGGTCGACCGGCAGTTGCTCATCCGCCAGGCGATGACCGCCACGACCAAGCAACTCGACCGCAACAGCCGCTATGCCGACCCCGACGAAGCAAGGGACAACCGCTTCCAGCGCGACGGTGGCGGCGGCGTCGGCATCACGGTCGAGCGCACCGAGGACAAGAAGATCCTGATCCGTGCCGTGCAGGACGGGGCACCCGCCGCCAAGGCTGGAATCCAGATCGGCGACCAGATCCTGGCGATCGATTCCGACTCGATGATCGACCGTCCGCTCTCCGACGTCGTGGCCAAGCTGCGTGGCTCGGTCGGAGCACCGGTGAGCATGACCGTGCTGCGTGCCTCCACGGGGGCAGAACTCACCCTCCCGATGAAGCGCAGCCGCATCGTGCCGACCACTGTGGTCTACGAACGCCGCGGCGACGTCGCGCTGATCCATCTCACCGGCTTCAACACGGCGACGACCGACAATCTCCGCGCCGCGCTCGACAAGGCCAAGGCCGATATCGGCAAAGACCTCGTCGGCATCATCATCGATATGCGTTCGAACCGAGGCGGTCTGCTCGACCAGGCGCAGTCGGTCTCGGAAGTGTTCATCGCGGACGGCATGATCTTCTCGACCAATGGCCGCCACCCCGACAGCAAGCGCACCTATCGCAGCTCCAACGGCCGGGCCACCACCGGACAGCTCCCGATCGTCGTCCTGATGAACGGTGGGTCGGCCTCGGCGGCCGAGATCGTGGCCGCTGCGCTCCAGGATCGCGGCCGCGCCGTCGTGATCGGCACCACGAGCTACGGCAAGGGCACCGTCCAGACCGTCGTCCGACTGGCCAACGAGGGTGAACTGATCCTCACCTGGTCTCGCCTGCAGGCGCCGTCCGGCTACACCTGGAACGAGCTGGGCGTGCTGCCAAACATCTGCACTTCCAAGGTCGGCGGCGCGAGCAAGCTGGGCGTCGCGTCGGTGGACTCGAACCACAGTTCCCTGATGCGCTGGCACGCGCTGCGCAATCCGACGCCGGAGGAAGTGGCCGACCTGCGCAAGATCTGCCCGCCGGGCGAGGCCGCACCGGAGGCGGACGTCGATCTCGCCGTCCGCCTGCTGCGCGACCGGGCACTTTATGCCCATGCCGTGCAATCCGCCTCGATCGAGGCCGCCGCCCGGCCCTAGCTGGACGCTTGACACGGCAGCCCCGCCGACTACTTTGCGCGCCTCTGCGAATTCGCCCTCCAGGGCTTAAGGACAATTGCCATGGCCAAGCCGACTTCCATCCTGATCAAGATGATCTCCAGCGCCGACACCGGCTTCTTCTACGTGACGAAGAAGAACCCCCGCACCAAGACCGAGAAGCTCGAACTCAAGAAGTACGACCCGGTCGCGCGCAAGCATGTCGTGTTCAAGGAATCGAAGATCAAATAGCCTGCCGCACTGCAGGACAGACGATCAAGCCGCCCTTCCGGGCGGCTTTTTCGTGAGATAGGCTCCCGCGCAATCCAACAAGGAGGACAGAGATCATGAGCGCCCAGCTTTCGCGCGACGACTGGAAAGGCCGTGTCGGCGGTCTCAGCTATCGGAACCAGGCCTTTATCGGCGGCAAGTTCGTGGCGTCGCTCACCGGCAAGACCTTCGACTGCGTAAACCCGGCCACCGGCCAGGTCCTGACCAAGGTCGCCGCCTGCGAACAGGCCGATGTCGACGCCGCCGTGAAGGCCGCGCGCGCCGCCTTCGAGAAGGGCACCTGGGCCAACATGGCGCCGGCACAGCGCAAGCGCATCATGCTGAAGCTCGCCGACCTCATGATGAAGAACCGCGAGGAGCTGGCGCTGCTCGAGACGCTCGACATGGGCAAGCCGATCGCCTTCTCGACCACGGTCGACATTCCGGGCTCAGCCAACACGGTGCAGTGGTTCGGCGAGGCCATCGACAAGATCTATGACGAGGTCGCCCCGACCCCGGGCAACGTCATCGCCATGATCACGCGCGAGGCCGCCGGCGTCGTGGCCTGCGTCGTGCCGTGGAACTTCCCGCTGCTGATGGCCTGCTGGAAGATCTCGCCCGCGCTGGCCGCCGGCAACTCGGTGATCCTGAAGCCCGCCGAACAGTCCCCCCTCACCGCTCTCCGTCTGGCAGAGCTGGCGGCCGAGGCCGGCATTCCCGAAGGCGTGTTCAACGTGCTGCCGGGCTTCGGCGAGACCGCCGGCCAGGCGCTCGGCCGTCACATGGACGTCGATGTGCTGGCCTTCACCGGCTCGACAGAGGTCGGCAAGTACTTCCTGCGCTACTCCGGCGAATCCAACATGAAGCAGGTCTGGCTCGAGTGCGGTGGCAAGTCGCCGAACATCGTGCTGGCCGACGCGCCGAACCTCGACATCGCCGCCCGCCGGACGGCGTTCGGCATCTGGTTCAACCAGGGCGAGGTCTGCACCGCCGGTTCGCGCCTGATCGTCGAGGACAAGATCAAGGACGAGTTCCTCGCCAAGGTCATGGCGATCGGCCAGAAGATGATGCCGGGCGATCCGCTCGACCCGAAGACCCAGATGGGCGCCATGGTTGACGAGACCCAGACCAAGCGGGTCATGGGCTACATCGACGCCGGCCAGAAGGAAGGCGCCAAGCTCGCCATGGGCGGCAAGCAGGTGCACATCGACAATGCGGGCTCCTTCATCGAGCCGACCGTGTTCGATAACGTCGACAACCGGATGAAGATCGCCCAGGAGGAGATCTTCGGGCCGGTCCTGTCCGTCATCCCCGTCAAGGATGCCGAGCAGGCCCTCACCGTCGCCAATGACACGATCTACGGCCTCGCGTCGGCAATCTTCACCTCCGACATCAACAAGGCCTTCAAGTTCGCCAAGAACCTGCGCGCCGGCTCGGTCTGGGTGAACACCTATGACGGCGGCGACATCACCACCCCGTTCGGCGGCTACAAGCAGTCGGGTAACGGCCGGGACAAGTCGCTGCACGCCTTCGACAAGTTCACGCAGATGAAGACGACCTGGATCCAGCTCGGCTGAACGATCTCCCATTGACCACGGACAAGGCGGCCTGCGGGCCGCCTTGTTTCGTTTGCGGTATCGGCTTGGCTTAAAACGTGCTTGATGAAGCTTGGGGAGACGTCATGCGATCACTGACGATCCGGCACGTCACGACTTATCGATACCGGCACCCGGTCGCCTTCGGCGAACACCGTATGATGCTGCGGCCCCGCGACTCGCACGATCAGCGCGTGATCGAGGTCAGTCTCGAGATCAATCCCGCACCCACCAGCTTGCGCTACGAGAAGGACGATTTTGGCAACCACGTCGCCATTGCGGAGTTTGCCGGCGTCGCCGCCGAGCTCAGCTTCGCGAGCGTCGTCAGTCTGGAACATTCGCCCAGCGACGCCCTTCAGCCCGACTTCGACGACGCTGCCGCAATCTTTCCGGTCGACTATGGCGACGACGAGATGGCCGACCTCGCCCACTGCATCCATCGCCACGATATCGGCCCCGACGATGCCGTCGCCCAATGGGCGCGCCGGTTCCTGCCCGTGGACGGCCATATCCCTGCCCTCGCGCTCCTGACGTGTCTCTCCAAGGGCATCCACGACGGCTTCCTCTACCGTCGTCGCGAGGCCAGGGGCGTCCAGGCACCCGCCGAGACGCTGCAGCTCGGCCACGGCAGCTGTCGCGACTTCGCGCTCCTGATGATCGATGCCGCCCGCTCGCTGGGGCTCGCCGCCCGCTTCGCCTCAGGCTACCTCGCCACGATGCCCAACGTGGCGCCGACGGAAGCGCATGGAGCGACGCACGCCTGGGCGCAGGTCTACCTGCCTGGAACGGGCTGGGTCGATTTTGACCCGACCAGTGGCAACGTCGGCAAGGCCAGCCTCGTTACGGTGGCGGTCGTGCGCGACCCCGATCAGGCGTTACCGCTGCACGGCACCTTCGTTGGCTCCCGGGCCGATACCCTAGGGATGGAAGTGCATGTCAGCGTCACGCCGCACGGATCCGCGACGACCTGACCGCGCCTCGGCCCCTGACACATTGCTTCACGAGGAGCCTCGATGAAGATTCGCATCGGATATGAGATCGTCTACGACTTCCCTCAACCGACCCCGATGATCATGATCCTGGGCGTCCACCACACCCGCGCGCCCGACGTCATCCTGCCCGACCAGCTGAAGACCGAGCCCGCCGTGCCGATAACTCGCTACCGCGATGGCTTCGGCAATTGGTGCAGCCGTCTGGTCGCGCCCGCCGGACTCATGCGGCTGCACGGCCGCGGCGTCGTACGCGATACCGGCCTCCCCGACGAGGTCGCCCCGTGGGCGCCGCAGCATGCGGTCGAGGACCTGCCCGCCGAGACGATCGTCTATCTGCTCGGCAGCCGCTACTGCGAGACCGACCGCCTGTCCGAAATCGCCTGGACCCTCTTCGGCAATGGCCCGACCGGCTGGAAGCGCGTCCAGGCGATCTGCGACTACGTCCATAACCACATCACCTTCGGCTACCAGTTTGCGCGTCCGACCAAGACGGCCTGGGAGGCCTTCAAAGAAGGCAACGGCGTGTGCCGCGACTTCGCGCATCTCGGCATCGCCTTCTGTCGCTGCATGAACATCCCGGCACGGTACTGCACCGGCTATCTCGGTGACATCGGTGTGCCGCCGGTGGATGCCCCGATGGATCTCGCCGGCTGGTTCGAGGCCTATCTTGGCGGGCGCTGGTACACGTTCGACCCGCGCAACAACACGCCCCGCATCGGCCGTGTCCTCATCGGCCAGGGCCGCGACGCCGCAGACGTACCGATTACGCACACATTCGGCCCCAACACACTGATCAGCTTCAAGGTCATCACCGACGAGATCGCCTGACCCCGCTCAACACTCGCCGCAAAGGGTCGCGTCGTTCCTCATCACGTCGGCACAGGAATGACGCCAGGAACCTGTTCTTGACGTCCGATCCGCAATGGACGGAGGTGTTCATCGCAGCCGAAGCGGTCGATCCATGCCGCCATGATCCTCAACGCCAAGGAGGTGGGACTGCTCAGCATCGCCTTCGACGCCTACTACACGCACATGTATGCTCAGGGGACGCGACGGGACATCTGGGGAGCGCTCGCGGCCGGCGCGAGGGGCGAGGAGATCATGGAAGTATTGAAACTCTGTGTGGTGCAGGGCATCCAGGCCTGCAATCTCGGCGTGCCAATCCTCGACGAGGAAATCGCACGCCGACGTGGCCCATCCGGTGTCGTCCATGAACAGTGAGGGACTGCACCGGCTGAAGGAGCGCGGCCTCGACGAGATGCGCCGTTTCCTCGTCATGTTCGTCTATCTCTACATGGTCTTCGGCCTGTTCGTGCTGAACGAAAGCTTGGTCCTTTCGGAGCGGAACTTGTCCTTCGCCCCGCA
>CAIYWM010000830.1 GCA_903929895.1 uncultured Alphaproteobacteria bacterium | reverse complement strand
GGCATGACGGCGATGTGAGGGATTTACGCTACTTCCATAAGGAAAAACGATATGCCAGTAACCCGCCGTGTCCTTCTCGCCACCGCAACTTTCGCCGCCGCCTGTCCGGCGGCGGCGCAACCCCAGGGAAAAACTATGACGACCCAGACCGGACTGAAATTCATCGACACGACCGTCGGCACGGGCGCCAGCCCGAAGACGGGGCAGACCTGCGTCATGCACTACACCGGCTGGCTCTCCAACGGCGGGGAGAAGGGCAAGAAGTTCGATTCCTCGGTCGACCGCGGGTCGCCCTTCGAGTTTCCCATCGGCAAGCAGCGCGTCATCGCCGGGTGGGACGAGGGCGTCGCGAGCATGAAGGTCGGCGGCAAGCGGACGCTGATCATTCCGCCGGAGCTCGGCTACGGAGCGCGCGGCGCCGGCGGAGTGATTCCACCCAACGCGACGCTGATCTTCGACGTCGAGCTGCTGGCGGTGAAGTAAGCCAGGCGGCGTGGCAGGCTGGTGCTCGTCGTCAAGCTTCGACCAGCGCCGCTACCAACGTCTGCCACAGCCACTCATGATGGCGGTCGGGCGTCCATCCGCCCCCGATGACGAGCATGCGATCGATCTCGCGGCTGGTCTACATCCACAGGATGTGCCGTAGACCGTGATCGTTGCTCTCGCCTTCATACACCGCGCGGGCGACATGGGCTGTGAGCGCGATCGTCTCGACGGGGCGACGCCGCTCACGCTATCTGAACGCCGCCCGAACCTGAATGCCTATGCGGAGGGCTGGGTCAGATCGGTCAAGGAGAGGCGCCTGTCGAAGGTGATCCTGTTCGGCGAGCGCTGAGCGCCCATGTTGACCACTTGCATGCCGAGCGGAATCACCAAGGGAAGGGAAACGTCCTGCTGTTTCCCCGGAACACGGACCGCGGCCGCGAGGGCCGGTTCGCTGCCGCGAGCGATTGAGTGGGCTCCTGCGCTACTATCATCATGAGGCGGCGTAATGATGCGCCGGTCGGGCCAATACCTTGACCATACGGGTCAAGACCCTCGTGATTTCCTGAGCGAGACAAGGAACGGATTGACAACTAACGCGTTGACTCCTCCGGGCTACACCAATGGATTCAAAGAAATGTGGCAGGCAATTGCGTATTACGGGGTGCTCGCGCTCGAGTCGGTGGTGGGCGTGTTCGGCATCCGGCTCTACGAGGAGCCGCGCTACGACGTGGTTGATCGTCTCACGGATCAAGTCGAGATTCGGCGATATGGGCCGCGTCTTGCAGCCCAAGTCGAGTTTCCGGCCGCCGGCGAGGCGGGCCGGAGCGCAGCCTTCCAACTGCTGTTCGCCTATATCGCTGGCGCCAACCGCACGGCGGTGTCCGGAAACGACAGGATTGCCATGACCGTGCCGGTCGAGGTGCACGACCGGGAACAGGTGGCGATGACCGTTCCGGTGCAAACCTCGCAGGCGAACGGGTTCGTGCGGATGAAGTTCTTCCTGCCGGCAAAATTCAGCCGCGAGAACGCGCCGACGCCTGTCGACGACCAGGTGCGGCTCGTCACGGCGCCCGCCGAGACGATCGCGGTCTTGCGATACTCCGGATCGGGGGGCGACCGGGTGCAGCGCCAGGCCGAACTGACGGCGGCGCTTGCCCAATCGCCGTGGCGGCCGTCCGGTGAGCCCTACACGTTGAACTACGACGCCCCCTTCACGCTGCCGTTCCTGCGGCGAAATGAGGCCGCCGTCGCGGTCGAGAAGGCGTCCTGAGCGCAAGGGCAAGGGTAGTGGTCATGGTCCTATTGGTGCTGCATTTCCAATAGGCCTTCGTTGTCCCGCCTCTCAGGCGAAGTGGCCTTGGCATTGCTGGCGTTACCGGCGGCCGCGCAGGATTCCACGGCTGGAGGTAGTCTGGCCGTACGCTGGGGCCTGGCATGCCACATCGTCGGACCCAACCAGAGCACAGCCACCGACAGCGCGCCCAGCATCCGGGAAATCGCCGCCTAGCCGAGCACGACGACGGACTCGCTCGACCGCTTCCTCTCCGTACGACCGGTGCCGGCGATGACATCATCAGGACAGGCGAACGCGCCAATATCGTCACACCCGGCGGCGGCGCCGATGTGATCGAAACGGGCATCGGCGCCGATACCATCATCGCCTGCGG
>CAIYWM010000829.1 GCA_903929895.1 uncultured Alphaproteobacteria bacterium | reverse complement strand
CCGCGCCGATTCGCAGTTCAAGACCTTCAAGGACGTGATCGAGTTCGCCAAGGCCAATCCCGGCAAGTTCACCTACGCCACGCCGGGCGCCGGGACGTCTCTGCACATCGGCATGGAGCAGATCGCCCAGAAGGCCGGGGTGAAGTTCACCCATGTGCCGTTCAAGGGCGGCCCCGAAGGCTGGGCGGCGCTGGAGGGCGGCCATGTCATGGCCGACGCCGATGCCACCGGCTGGGCGCCCCTGGTGGATGCCGGCAAGTTCCGCCTGCTCTGCATCTGGACGGAGAAGCGCAACCCCCGCTGGCCCGACGTGCCGACGCTGAACGAGCTGGGCTTCGGCCTCATCCTCGATTCCCCGTTCGGACTCGCGGGTCCCAAGGGCATGGACCCGGCGGTGGTGCAGAAACTCCACGATGCCTTCAAGGCTGCCCTCGACGATCCCAAGGTCGTCGAGCTGATGGCCAAGTACGACTATCCGAAGCGCTACATGAACTCGGCGGACTACGCCAAGTTCGCCAAGCAGCAGTTTGACGAGCAGCGCGAGGTGGTCGACCAGCTCGGGCTCGCCAAGAAGAACTGATGATGCTGCGACGCGCCGAGTTCTGGGGCGGACTCTTCTGGCTGGCCGTCGGCGCCTTCGTCGCCTGGCAGGGCTGGCTTCTCGAGCTCGGGACGCTGCGCGAACCGGGCTCGGGGTTCGTGTTCTTCTGGCTGGGCCTCATCATCGTGGCCTTCGCCACCTCCATCGCGATCGGGGGCCTGCGCGGCGAGGGGCCCCTGCTGGGCGATCTCTGGCGGGGCGCCCGATGGCGCAACGTGCTGCTGGTCGTCCTCGCGCTGATCGCCTTCGGATTCATGTTCGAGCGACTGGGTTTCGTGATCTGCAGCCTCGCTTTGCTGCTCTTCCTGATGACCGTGGTCGATCCGGTGCGGCCCACGATCTCGATTCCGGTTTCGCTGATCGCCGCCGTCGGGGTCTGGTACGTGCTCGAGAAGATGCTCCTCGTCCAGTTGCCCAAGGGCACATGGATCGAAGACTTCATCCCGTTTTGACAGGCGACTGAAATGGACGTCATCGCCGGCCTCGGCCAGGGCTTTCTGGTCGCCCTGGATCCGATCAACCTGCTCTACTGCTTCATCGGCGTGTTCATCGGCACGCTGGTCGGCGTGTTGCCGGGCATCGGCCCGGTCTCGGCCATGTCGCTGCTGCTGCCCGTCACGCTCTCGGGCACGCCGGAATCCGGCATCATCATGATGGCGGGCATCTACTACGGCTCGATGTACGGCGGCTCGACGACGGCCGTGCTGGTCAACATCCCGGGCGAAGCCGCCTCGGTCGTGACCTGCATCGATGGCCACGAGATGGCCAAGCGCGGGCGCGCCGGCCCTGCGCTCGGCATCGCGGCGCTGGGCTCTTTCGTCGCCGGGACGTTCTCTATCGTCGCCCTGATGCTGGTGGCGCCGGCGCTGTCCAGAGTGGCGGTGGCGTTCGGCCCGCCCGAGTATTTCAGCCTGATGGTGCTGGGCCTCTCGATCCTGAGCTTCCTGACGCAGGGCTCGATGGCGAAGGCGCTGTTGATGGCGGCGGTCGGCGTGGTGATCGGCCTGATCGGCCTCGACCAGATCAACGCCATGCCGCGGCTCACCTTCGATCGCCTGGAACTGGTCGACGGGATCGGCCTCATCCCGGTGGTGATGGGCCTGTTCGGCGTCGCCGAGATCCTGACCAACATCGAGCAGCAGATCCGCCGCGACATCGTCCAGTCGCGCATCGGCAGCCTGTGGCCCTCGAAGGAGGATCTGAAGGCGAGTGCCGGCCCGGTGGCGCGCGGCACGGTGCTGGGTTTCCTGCTGGGCATTCTGCCGGGCGGCGGTGCGGTGATCTCGTCCTTCGCGTCCTACGCGATCGAGAAGAAGCTGTCGCGCACGCCCGAGCGCTTCGGCAAGGGCGCCATCGAGGGTGTGGCGGGGCCGGAGTCGGCCAACAACGCCGCCGCCGGTGGCGCCTTCATCCCGCTGATGACGCTGGGCATCCCGCCCAACGTGGTGATGGCCCTGCTGCTGGGCGCCTTCGTCATCCACGGCCTGCAGCCCGGGCCGCTGATGATGAGCCAGAACCCCAAGATCTTCTGGGGAATCGTCGCCAGCATGTATGTCGGCAACATCATGCTGCTGGTCCTCAACATGCCGCTGATCGGCATGTGGGTGCAGGTCCTGAAGGCGCCCTACAAGATCCTGTTCCCGCTGATCCTGATGTTCTGCATCGTCGGCGTGTTCGCGTCCGGCAATGCGGTGTTCGACGTCTTCGTCATGATCGGGACCGGCGTGCTGGGCTACCTGATGCGCAAGTTCGGCTACGAGGCGGCGCCGCTGGTCCTGGCATTCGTGCTCGGGCCGATGCTCGAGAACAATCTGCGGAAGTCGTTGATCCTGAGCGAGGGGACCTTCGACATCTTCGTGGTCCGGCCGATCTCGCTGGTCTGTCTGTTGATCGCCGCCGCCCTGCTGATCGCGCCACTCCTTCCCGCGCTTCGCAAGAAGCGCGAGAAGGTGGCGCTCGACGCGACCGACTAGAGTCTTTCCGTCTCGCTTCGAACCATTCACCTCATCCTGAGGAGCCGCGCGAAGCGCGGTGTCTCGAAGGATGGGCAACGGACGCGGTGCTCGTGCCCACCCTTCGAGACGCTCACTGCGTTCGCTCCTCAGGGTGAGGTCGGTGTTGGGGTGATCGACTGAGTCAATCCCGACCCGAAAGACTCCGGACTACTTCGCCTTCAGGAGGTCGGTGACCTTCAGGAGGATCAGCTCGTTGTCGTCGGACTTGCCCAGCGCGCGGCCCGACGAGAACGGCAGGTTGTTGTCGTTGCCGACGATGATGTGGTCGGCATCGACCACCTCGACATTCTCGATGGTGAAGAACGGGAAGGTGAGCTTGCCGTCCTTGGCGCCCGCGCGCGCGACCTTGTTCGGGTCCTGGATGTCCATCAGGTCGATGTAGCCGACCTTCTTCACGAAGCCATCCGCATCGGCCTGGCCGAGGTCGATCTTGTAGATGCGCTTGAACTTGGCCGGCACGTTGAAGCAGTCGGCCTTCATCGCGCCGTCCTTGCACGCCTGGGCGGCGTCGCCCTCGGTGTCGTCACGCTCGATGATCAGGCCGGTGCCGGCGTCGATCATGTTGAAGTCGCCGATGGCATTGGCCGGCGCCTCGAGCGTGTACTTGAAGCTCTTGCCGGTGTACTCGCCCTTGGCCACGTCGAATTCGAGGATACGCAGGAAGCGCTTGCCGTCCTTGGCCTCGGGTTCGCCCGACTCGGTCAGCAGCGGGCCTTCGAGCAGCGGATAGAGGAACTTGCCGTCGGGCGAGGCCGCCATGCCCTCGAAGCCCTTGCTGCGCCGGACCTCGAACTTCACCGGCCCGGGCACCGCCGGCATCGTGAGCGCCGGATGATCGGGCGAGCGCACGAGCTTGCCGTCGACCTTGGTCTCGAAGATCTGCAGGACCTTGCCGCTCTTGTCGGTCTTGATCAGGTACGGTCCGAACTCCTCGCCGAAGTACAGGAAATCGCCGATCGGCTGCACCGATTCGAGATCGAAGTCGCCGCCGGTCAGGTAGCGCTTCGGCGTATTCTCGTTGACGACGCGGAACGGCACCTTGCGGTCGGGATCGTGCAGGAAGCCGGTCGACACGCGCTCGACCGCGCCGGTCTTCCAGTCCGGCTTGACGATGTGGAACATCAGCATGGCGTCGGGCGAGTTCGCCTTGCTGCCGAAGCCGTTGTCGCTGATCGTGAGATAGGAGCCGTCCGGCAGCTTGCGGATGCCCGAGAAGCCCTGGACCGGCTGCCCCTTGAACGGGAGGCTGAGCCCGGTGGGACGCGGCGCCGCCTTGTCCGAGAGCGCCGACATGCCCGGCACGCTTTCCGGTGCATCGATCCGCTGGCCGGCGGGGCCGGCATAGCGGCCGGAGATCTGCAGGTCCTGCGGCGCATCGGCGGGGGCTGGGACGAGGGTCATCGCCGGCAGGACCGCATGGCCTTCCAGGGTGGCCGGATACTTGGTCTGGGCGGAGGCGGGGAAGGCCGCGAGAAGAAGGGCGGTGGCGGAGGCCGCAAGCAGCAGATGGGTTTTCATATGGGTCTCTTCATGAGGTGTGACCCACGCCTGCTACAGGCATCGCGCTACGGTTTGCTGACGTGCTCTGTGGATCGGACTGCAACAAAAGGGACATGAAATCGCAGTGATGCTATCGCCTGTGCGGGGTATGGCGGTCCCAAAGATCAGGAGATTGGGATGGGCAACTACGAGAACGATGCCGTCGATTCGGAGAACATTGGATCAAACCCCAGTGCCGAACCCACGATCGGCGATCTGATCCAGCGACGGCTCGGCCGGCGCGGAGCCTTGCGCGGTCTGGTCGGAGCCGGGGCGGCCGTCGCTCTCGGTCGCGAACTTCTGGGCAGCACCGCGCTGGCCCAGGCGGCCGGCCCGTCGTCGCTCACCTTCAAGGAAGTCGCGCACGGGCTCGACAAGACGCACCACGTTCCCGACGGCTACGAGGCGCAGGTCCTGATCCGTTGGGGCGACCCGGTGGTCGCCGGCGCGCCGGCCTTCGATCCGGCCACCCTGACGGCCGCTGCCCAGGAAAAGCAGTTCGGCTACAATTGCGACTTCGTCGGCCTGCATCCCCTGCCGGCCGGCAGCACCGCGAACGACCGCTTCCTCATGGTCGTGAACCATGAATATACAAATCCCGGCCTCATGTTCGCCGGCCTGGGTTCGGGTCGCGCCGTCAATCTCAAGGCGTCCAAGCCTCAGGTCGAGGTCGAGATGGCGGCCCACGGTGGCTCGGTGATCGAGATCGCCCGCGAGGGCGGCGGATGGAAGGTGGTGCCGGACAGCAAGTACGCCCGGCGCATCACCGGAACGACACCAATGCAGATCTCGGGTCCTGCGGCCGGCCACGACAAGCTGAAGACCTCGGCCGATCCAACCGGCACCAAGGTGCTGGGCATGTTGAACAACTGCGCCGGCGGTGACACGCCCTGGGGCACCTGGCTGACGGCCGAAGAGAACTTCAACGGCTATTTCGGCGGCGACGCGGAGAAGATGCCGGACGCCAAGGCCTACAAGCGCTACGGCGTGTCGAAGGCAACCTGGTACGCCTGGGCGCAGCACGTCGACCGGTTCAACGTCGAGAAGGAGCCGAACGAGCCCAATCGCTTCGGCTGGATCGTCGAGATCGACCCGTACGACCCGTCGGCCACGCCGATCAAGCGCACGGCGCTCGGCCGCTTCAAGCACGAGGGCTGTACCTACGCCCTCGCCAAGGACGGCCGGGTCGTATTCTACAGCGGCGACGACGAGCGCTTCGACTATGTCTACAAGTTCGTCACGTCCAGGCCGTGGAACCGGAACGATCGCGCCGCCAACAGGAACCTGCTCGACGAGGGCACGCTCTACGTCGCGCGCTTCAACGACGACGGCAAGGTCGAGTGGTTGCCGCTGGTCCATGGCCAGGGCCCGCTGACGGCGGAGAATGGCTTTGCCAACCAGGCCGACGTCCTGATCTACACGCGCATGGCGGCCGATCTGCTGAAGGCCACGCCGATGGATCGTCCCGAGGACGTCGAGGTCAATCCGGTCAACGGGCGGGTCTACCTCCTCCTCACGAACAACACGCAGCGCACCGAGCAGCAGGTCAACCGGGCCAATCCCATGGCGCGCAATGCCCACGGTCATGTCATCGAGGTGACGCCCAAGGATGGCGATCACGCCTCGACGGAGGGCGCGTGGTCGATCTTCATCGTCGGCGGCAAGCCCGGCATCGATCCGGGCGCGCGCTATCACCGGGCGACGTCGGAGAATGGCTGGCTGTCCTGTGTCGACAACTGCGCCTTCGACAGCAAGGGGCGCATCTGGATCGCCACCGACGGTGCGCCGACGGCGGCGGGTATCGCCGACGGCCTCTATGGCGCCGATACGGCGGGCTATGGCCGCGGCCTGACGCGATGCTTCTTCCAGGCGCCGACCGGGGCGGAGGTCTGCGGCCCGATCCTGACGCCCGACGACGGCACGGTATTCCTCGCGATCCAGCATCCCGGCGAGGATTCCGGATCGACCTTCGAGAAGCCGTCGACACGCTGGCCCGACTTCAAGGACGGCATGCCGCCGCGACCGTCGGTGATCGCCATCACGAAGAAGGGCGGCGGCGTTATCGGATCTTAGCGTTCATTGGAGCGCGCCACTCCAGTGGCGCTCAACCAACATGACCTCACCCTGAGGAGCGGTCCGCAGGACCGCGTCTCGAAGGGTGGG
>CAIYWM010000828.1 GCA_903929895.1 uncultured Alphaproteobacteria bacterium | reverse complement strand
GGGCCGGCGACGAGCTGTTCGTCGTCGTGGCGCGCGATGCGCCGGCGGGCCGGATCGCGGCCCTGGCGCCGCTCTGCCTACGCCAAGCGCGATCGTTCGGCATCGGTGTCACGGTGGCCGAGACGATCGTCGCGGGGCTTGCCGACTATCAGAGTTTCCTGGTGAGGGCGGGCATTCACAGGGGCCGCGCCGCCACCGCCATCCTCGACTTCCTTCACGTCCATGCCGACCGCTGGGACGTGCTCGACCTCCGGCAGTTCTGCAGCCGCGATCCGACGACGTTCCAGATCGTCAATGCCGCGCAGGCGCGTCATGACTGGACGGTGCGCACGCATATCGAGACGCCCGTCGCGGTACGAGACCTGCGGCCCGGGCAGGCGACGGAAGATGGCGCGCGGCTGCGCCGGATCCGCAGCCGGCTCGAGACGCTGCAGGCGAGCGGCTTCGAGGTACGAGTCGGAAGTGACAACTTCGACACGCTCTGGCCAGCCGTTCGCGATCTCCACATCAGGACCTGGCCCGGCAGTCCCTTGGGACGGGAGAAGGAAGGGAAATTCTTCGACGCCTTGGTCGCCAGCGAAGGCATGCGGAACCACATCGATCTCTCCGTCGTCACGTCGGCGGGAAAGATCGCGGCGGGGCACTTCGGCTTCGCCGACGACCGCAAGGCCTACTACTACATGCCAGCCCGGGATCGGACGTTCGAGAAGGATCGTGTCGGCGCAGTGCTGCTGCTGGCACTCGTCGACCACTACGCGAAGACGCGCACGAAGTTCGATTTCATGCGCACCCTGGGTGCCTACAAGACCTGGTACACAGACTCGATCGACATGAACTACCGCATCGTGGTGCACCCCAATGCGAACCTGAGGGCGCTTGCCTACGGCCTGTTCGACGTCTCGCGCCGGTTCTTTGTGGAGCTTGGTCTGCCGCGCGCATTGCTTCGCTTCCTGAAGGGCAAGCGACGCGCCCCACCGGTCACCTAAACCCGTACTTGTCGACCAGCGCCAGGTAGGCCATCGCCTGGCTCTCGAGTGTGAAATTGTCGGCAATCATCTCGCGCGGCGCATAGAGACCCGCCTCCACGCCGAACCAGAACCTGTCGAAGGCGGGCAGGACGTCGCCGCCGCCCTTGAACTTCATGCCACACCGTTCGTCCCAATACGGTACCGAGGTCACCGGTCCGAATCGCACCAGATGCGGCGCATACTTCGGATCCTTCCATAGTCCGCCCTGGTCCCAGGCCAGGAGCGGAACGTCGGACGCCAGCATCTGCTGCGCGGCGAGGCCCTGCGTCTCGTGATGGCTCAGATAGATCATGGCCCGCGTCCGCCGGCTGAGGTCGTGCAGCCGTTCCTCGCGATAGAAGCCGTATCGAAGCATCTCCACGGTGAGGCGCCGCTGCCGGAGTTCATTCAGCAGCGGCTCGACGATGGTGCGCATGTAGCGGCTGCGCCGGCGGACTACCTTGTCGTAGATCAGGACGTCCACGTCCTTGTTCGCGCGCCTCGACGGAGACCAGCGGTCGGTGTCGATGCCGGCGGGCCAGACGCTGATACTGCCCGGCCAGACGGCCGAGAACATACGCTCGACCCAAGGGCTCGGGACAAGGACGCGGCGGATCCTGCGGCGGCGCAGCAGGTCCGGATCGTCGCTTGGATGATTGTAGATTGACGTGCCGAACAGGATCGGGGTTTCCAGCGGAATCTTCGCCAGCACGTGTGGCTGGCCGACCACGCAGGCCAGCTCGTGGGGGTTCTCGCGGATGTGAGCATAGTCGTTGACGCGGTACGGCACGTTCAGACGGTCGAGGCCCTCGCACAGATTGAGGTAGACGCGCATCGTCCCGCCGGGCTGCTTCGGACCACGCAGTGCCCAGCGCACCATGCGACGCGGATAGCGATCGAAGGGTGCCCACCGATCGGAGTCCGGTTCTTCGTAGAAGAGATTGAGGGGCGCGCGCAGCGGCACTAGGACTCCGCCCTGCCGGCATGCGAGTGACCAGCCATGATCTCGCGATAGAGCTTCGCCATGTCCAACGCCACATCGTCGATCGAGCGCGTGCGATGCATGTTGCTCGACAGTCGCGCCACCTCGGCACGATCGGTGGCGGCGACCCGGATCGCCTCGGCCCATGGCTTGGGGTCGTCGAACGGCAACAGCCATCCGTCGACACCAGGATGGACGCGCTCGGAAATGCCGCCGAGGTCGGCGCCCATTACCGGGATACCGAGCGCGCGCGCCTCCTGCACGACGATCGGCCCGGTCTCCATATAGCGGGACGGCACCGCAAGCACGTCGATGTCCGCCAGGAACTCCGGCACCTTTTCGTGCTCGACCAGCCCCATCAGCTGAATGCGCGAATCCTTCCGGGCCGCCTCCTCCATTCGACGGGCAAAGCGGGCGTCCTGACCGACGCCGGCGATGCGCAACTGCACGGGCAGATCGTGGGGCAGCTCCGCAAGCGCACGCACGAGCATGTCGGCGCCCTTGTAGCGCTCGAGCCGGCCGAGGAAGCCGATCACGATCTCCCGGCGGTCGACGCCCTGCAATGGCCGCGGCTTGCGAACCGAAAACTCCGCACTGGCCGACTGCCCCGACACCACCACCTTCTCGAGCGGAATCGCATTCTCCGCCAGCGCGGCCCGCACCCATTCGCTGGGCGCCACAATGCGCTCGCTGAGCGTGGCCATCGAGCGCAGCTGCCGCGCTTTCGTGGCGGCCGCCGCCCGCGCCGAGAGCAGCGTGGCCGCGCGCTGCGAGAGGCGCGAGATCGCACTGTCGGTGACATCCCATCGTGGCAGCTGTGACACGAGATAGGCTGCCGGTGCCGGCAGGCCGCGGTCGAGCGCCCAGCACCGGGCGCAACGGCGGTCGTCTATGCGGCCGTCGCACGGGCGTTCGTCGTTGAGCAGCATGGTGCCGCGCATGCAGATCGGCGACGGGACGTGCATCGTGACGACACTGGGAATGTCCATCCGCGCCACTTGCCGGAGATGGCGAAGGCCGGCGCCGCTCGTCCAGGAATGCAGGTGGAACAGGTCCGGTTTCGCGGCCTCCACGATCTCCTGGAACATGGTTCGCCGCTTGCGCACGTCCTTGTCGCGGACACGTTGAGTCTCCGGCGCGTCGATCGGATAGCGGACCACCTCCACGCCGTTCCACGAGTATCGGGCATAGTTGCCATCGGTCGCGGCGATGATCGTGCCGTCCATCGAATGCCGCGACAGCGCCGAAACGAGGTCGCGCACATAGACCTCGGTGCCGCCGGTCGAGTCGGGAAAATAGAAGCCGACACAGTGCACGATGCGAAGCCGTTTGCCTTCGCCCGGTGCACCCGGCGCGCCGACTGCCACAGAGGTCATTGCTGCAGCGTCCTCAGCCGCAGCAACCGCTCCGTAGTGGCGAAGCCAAGCACCTTGTAGGCGAAGGCCAGGGCCGGACGCACCGGCGCCACGAACTCCGGATCGAGCCGGTAAATCCAGTCCACGACCTCCGCGGCTTCACGTGGATAGGCGCGCGCGAACGCTCGCACATTGGGCCACAGCATGCGGATGGCGGCGCGCTTGCGGCGCAAGGTGAGTTCACCACGCTCTTCGAGCAGCCCAAGCGTCTTGCGATAGATCGAGATGTGGGTCCAGAAGCCGAGATCCCGCTTGAATCCGGACGTGTACTGCAGCCGCTCGCCGGCATGACGGCGGTGCACGAAGGCCGGCTCGCGATAGACCGCCAGGCGCGGCTGGCGCAGTGCGACTTCGAGGATGAACAGGCGATCGTCGCGCAATGCGAAATCCTGGCGGTGCGGAATGCCGCGGATCAGGTCACGGCGGAACAGGAAGGCCGAATAGTGCGATGACCAGCCCTCGCCGAGCTGCTGGGCGATGAAATCGTCGCAATCGTCCCACGGGTTGACCCGCCGCTCCCCGGTTCCGTCGTCGTAATCTTCATAGCCGGCGACGACGAGGTCGGCACCGGTCTCGCGGGCGAGCGCCAGCTGGCGTTCATTGGCATGTTCGCAAAGCCAGTCGTCGGAATCGAGGAAGCGTACATAGTCACCCCGTGCCATCTGGAGGGCCGTCTCGACCGCCCAGTCCTTGCCCCAGTTGTCGGTGCGGACGGCAACGATGTCCTGCTGGGCCTGCAACCAGTCCCATGTCCCATCCGTGCTGCCATCGTCGACGACGACGATCTCCACGTTCGCGCCGGCCGACCGGCACGATTCGACGGCCCGCGGCAAGGCCCACAGGCGATTGAAGGTCGGAATGACGACGGATATGTCGCTCACGCCATCACCTTAGCCGGTTATCGGAGGCAAGGGCATGGGCTGCTTGGAGCAGGCCTTCGGCGGCCCGCGCCGGCGAATAGAGGTCCATGCGCGCGGCCAGCGCGTGACGCACCCTGCCAATGTCGAGCGCGAGAACCGAAGCGATCGCCGTGGACAGCGCCGGCACGTCGTCGAGCGGCGCCACGGCCCCCGTGACTCCCGGCTCGATCAGGTCGGGCCCGCAGCCGACGGCATCGGACACCACCGCCGGAACGCCGCAGGCCATGGCCTCGTTGACCACGAGGCCCCACGTCTCGACCGCGGTCGACGGCAGGACAACCACGTCGGACGACGCATAGACGGACGGCAGCCGGCTCTGGTTGACGAAGCCCAGGAAGCGCGCGTCCAGACCGCCGGCGCGGGCAGCCTCTTCCATTCTGCCCGAAAGCTCACCTGCCCCCGCGACGACGACTTCGAGGGGCATCCCCGCCGCGACGAGCCGGGCGACGGCCAGCACCACGTCGAGCGGCCGCTTGCTTTCCACCAGCCGGCCGACGAACAGCACGCGCCGGCGTCCACCCGGCGCGCCCGGGCCGCCAGACCCACGCGCCGCGTCGCTTCCACGCTTGAAGGCGTCGTTGTCGATGCAGTGGGGCGAAAAGAACAGCCGGCGGGCCGCCACGCCATAGTGTTCGAGGTACTCGCGATTGCGCTGACCGACATACAGGCAGGCGTCGAACTGCTTCAGCAGGTGCGGGAAAACCACGCCCTTGACGCGCCCGGCCGCCCCTCCGCGCTGCCCCGCGAGCTGCGAATCGCCTCGCACCATGACGGGCACGCGCGCGCGCCGGCACGCCCTCACCGCCTGCCAATAGGCCCGAAGCGACCAGCCCGGCACCACGAAGGCATCGAAGCGGCCCTCCGCAATCCGGTCCGCGATCTCGGGCGTGTTGCAGCCCGCGAAGGACTGGGTCGACGGCACACGGGCCACATTCGTCAGGAACCGGCTCTCGTAGCCGGACAGGAGATCGATATCCCAATCGAACGCGACGCCGTAGCCCGCCTGCCCCTGCCCGATCGCGTCTTGCCGATGGGCAAAGTACACCGTGAGATCGCAACGCTGCGCCAGTTCGCGGAAGAACGGCGTGTAGTACTGGATCGGATGGCTGACCAGAAAGCCGATGCGTCGCCTCATGCTACACCGTGGGTCGGACGCTTCGCGCGCAGGCCCGGTCCAGCGCCTCGGCAAACAGACGCGTCGACTCGCGCGCCGAATAGCCCTCGAAGACGCTGCGATCCACCGCGGCCGCCTCGTAGGCAGGCCGCTCGATGAAGCCCTGAAGCGAGGTCGCCACGGAAACAGCTGACGGCAGCTCACCCTCTGTCAGCGTCAGGACCTCGCCGACATGGGCCGAACGGATCATCGCGACCGCCGTGCTGTCGCGGTGGAGCAAGGCAAACACCGGCCGCTCCGATAGCATCGCCTGGAACACTTTCGACGGCGTGTAGTGAGGCTCTGTCGATCCCAGAACGAGAACGGCGCTGCTGTGCATGAGATGATTCAGAGTGTCGACATAGCCGATGCGATGGGGATGCTCGTCGACCATCTCCTCGACGCCGGCTGCGCGCGCACGCGGCAGCACGCGATGGCCCTGCGGATCGTCGGGCGAACTGCCGGTTCCGACAAAATGGACGGCAAGTCTCGCGGCCACCTGCGGCGCCAGCTCGCGCAGGGCACGCAGTCCCGCCAGGAAACTGTCGAGCACGACGAAGCCGGCGGGCAGCAGTGCGCCGGCATAGATCATGTGGAAGCGGCCGTCGGCCGGATCGAACAGGAACGGCGCCCTGCCCAGACTGCGCACCAGCGTATAGTCCTCCGGCGCCGTGCCCATCGGCATGTAGGCCAGCTCCGACTGCGCCGCGACTTTGGGATTGCGCTCCAGCATGCCGGAAACATAGCCCGGCGCCATGCCGGTGATCAGTGCAGCATCGCGTACCGACCAGGGCTCCAGGATTTCGGCCAGCCTGTTCGAGGCCCAGGCGCGACTGAAGCGCTTCTCGTTTCCGGTCCAGCGGTTGACCCAGGGATCCTGATAATCGATGCCGAACGGCAGGCCATGGCGGAGATGCAGGAGGCGCCCGACCGGCGCGAGAAAGTTGGACGGGATCGTCACCATCACGAAGTCGATCTCTCGGGCCTTCGCCATTCTCGCCAGGGCACGATAGCAGCCCCAGAAGGAACGGATGCCGATATCGCCGACCAGCCGTACGGGACGCGTCGGCAGGGTCTTCGCATGGACGACCTTGAGACCCGGCGCCACCAGCCGTTCGAGGTCCGGATCGGGACGCTCTTCGTACTCCGCCGGGTCACCCGTGACGACAATCGGATCCCAGCCGAACTCCGGCAGGTAGCGCGACCACAGGCGCGCCCTCTGGGCGCCCACGAGGTTGCTCGGCGGGAAGTGGCCGCTGACCAGGGCGAGACGGCGTGTCATGGGAAACGGGTCATGGCCGCACCAGACGGGCGTGAACCTTCGAGTAGAGGTCGATGTAGCGCGCCACCACGGCATCAGCCGAGAAGTGATCGACCGCGCGGCGACGACACTCCGCCCTGTCGAGCGCGCCCACGCGCTCCACCGCTTCGCAGCCTTCCTCGATGGACTTGATCAGGAAGCCGTCGACCCCCGGCCGCACGATCTCCGGCAGCGCGCCACGCGGACACGAAATGACCGGGGCGCCGCAGGCCAGAGATTCGGCAAATACGATGCCGAAGGGCTCATCCCACTGGATCGGCACAACCATGGCCCGCGCGCCGCCCAGCAGGGCGTTCTTCTGCACGTCGTCGACCGGCCCGACATACTCGACGCCGCCCTTGCCGATCTCCGGCGCGATCTTCTCCCGCCAGAACCGGCCCTCCGGATCGTCCCGGTCCGAATGGTTGCCGGCAATGATCAGCCGGCGGCCGGTGCGTCGCGCGATCTCTATCGCCCAATGCGCGCCCTTGATCTCCTCGACGCGGCTCAGGAAGACAAGTGGTGCATCGTCCGGCACCGACCGGCTTCCGAGTGTCAGACCGTCGGTATCCGCAAAGTTGGGAATACCGTGCCACTCGCCGCCCGCCGGCCGGCCACGGCGCGCAATGTAGTCGCTGCACCCCGTGAAGGTGAGGCGCCCGGGTGCGGCCAGCCGGACGGCGAGCCCGACGGTCCGGTGCGTCGGCTCGCGCTGGAAGGACATGATGAGTGGAACGCGACCTCGCAGATGAGGCAGCAGGTAGGCGATGCGCGAGAAGCTGTGGACGACATCCGGCCCGAAGGCCCGCACGGCCCGAGCGAGGGCGAGCGTGTTGAGTACGGTATCGCGCCGCGACAGGGAGCTCAGCCCCGGCCAGGGAAAGAAAGCGTCGTTGGGGCACTCGGAACCCGGTCGCGCCACCAGTCCGACCGTGTGGCCCGCGGCCCGCAGCCGGCGGACCAGCACGTCCACGATGCGCTCGATGCCGCCATAGAGAAGCGGCGGCACCTCGATCTCCGGATCGGCCGTCAGCAGCAGGCGCATCAGCGTTCCGTCTCCCGTTGCGCGAAGGCGGCGGCCACCGATTGCAGCAGCACGTCCTGCTCCCTCTCCCAGTTGTAGCGTTCACGGCCGAGACGCCACGCGTTCGCCGAAGCCTCGGCGAGGACGGCCGGCGAAGCAAGCGCGTCGAGCGTCGCGGCCAGTCCCGCCGGATCAGCCAGGTCGCAAAGTCGCGCCGCCGCGCCGAGATCGGGTGCCAGCAGCTTCTGGGCCGGCGTGTCGCTCATGACGACGGGAACACCGGCCAGCAGGTAGGTGAAGATCTTGTTCGTGAGGCAGATGCGGCGGTTTTCGCTTACGTCTGTTTCCAGCGACAGGCCGACATCATAGTCGGTGGCCAGTCGGACCATCTCGCCCGGCGGCGCCATCGGCAGCACTCTCACCCTGTCGGCCAGGCCAAGCGAGTGGGCCAGAGCCAGCAGCGCATCGCCATGGCCCCAGCGATTGCTGCCCCGGATATCGAGCGTCACACACGCTTGCGTACGGGCCATCGCCTGGATGAACGCCTGCAGGCCACGGTCGAGGCCGATCGTCTGGGAGAACCAGTAGGCCCGGACCGTCGACGTCCCTTCCTGGACTCGAACCGGCCTCGGCCGGGGCGGCGCCATCGACAACGGGAAAACGTTCAGCACCGTGACAGGCTCGGCCAGTCCGTAACGCGCCGCATAGGCCTTGCCGATCAAGGGAGCGGCGGCGGTCATATGCGAACACGACGGCAGAACGGCCTGCTCCACGATCTCGATCATCTTCATCCGGAACGCGTCGTCCGGCGCCCCGGCGCCTTCGCCCGAGTGAAAATCCTCGGCGTCGAACCCGATGAGCGCACCATGACGGAGAGCTGCTGCGGCCACGGCCGGCAGCGCTGCCACATAGTGCGCGATGTAGAGATCGGCCGGCACCTCGGGCGCGCGCCGCATCAGCGCCGCGACAGGCGTGCGGGCGCTACGTGCTGCCACGCCAACAGGAACCCCGATGCCGGCAGCCACAAGCAGTCTCGCCAGCGCTGCCGCCATGCGCGCCACCACCGCTTCATCCCGCGCGCGCGGCACCCGGATCACCTTCCACGGGGCCGCCGCCTCGATTTCGTCATCGGCCTGGCGTAGCGCTTCGTTGTAGTCGCAGACGATCGCCGTGACGTCGTAACCGGCGCCGTGCAGCGCGTCCGCTTCCTTCAATACCCGCGGGTTGGAGGCGAGATTGCCGGGACTGACGATGCAAACCGTGCGGCGCATGGCTCGGCGGTCAGGCCGGCTCCGACGACTTGGAGTCGATGCGCAGCGGCGACGCGAGCTGCATCGCCAGTACGCCGTTGCCCAGGCTCTGCTTGAAGTCGTAGGCGATGCCGCCCGGGCTCGATTCCGCCACGTTGAACGGGATGGCGTTGGAGACGCCATGGTCGACGACGATGGTCAGTGAGTTGGTCGCGATGTCGAAACTGTAATCGCCCGACGCGAGGAAGAGCGGCTGCAGGCTCAGCGTGAAGACGTGCCGGCCGGGTTCGCTCGGCAGCGCGATCTGCGAGAAGATGCTGGAGGAATAGAATCCAACCGGCAGGTTGTTGGCATCGCGCAGCTGAAGCTCGAGGCCGAGGCCCGGCATGTTCGTGGTCTCGACCTCGACACGCACGTTGAATGGCGTTCCCGGCTCGTAGGTCTCGGTCGGCAGCCCCTGCGCGTCGAGCAGATCGGCGGAGATGATCGCGGAGTGATGCCCCTTGCCCCAATCCCGGTCGGCCTTGCCCTTGCT
>CAIYWM010000827.1 GCA_903929895.1 uncultured Alphaproteobacteria bacterium | reverse complement strand
CCGTAATCGCGCCACGCAAAGGTGCGCGGATCGGGCGGCGGGTTGGCGACGGTGAGGAGATGCCCCTCGCCCGCACCGAAGGCGAAATGCTCGATGTTGAGGCCGAGATAGACCGCGAGCCGCTTGCCCTCCGGCCAGGAATAGTCCTTGCGCTCCGTGATCGGCGAATAGGGATAACGGTCGTGATACGGCAGCTTGATCGTGTGCATTCCTACCTCTTGACGACCGCAACCTTGTTGTCGGTCTGCTCGGTATTCATTCGTCGGAACCTGTCCACCGCCTCGGCATGGAAGGCGCGTTCCTCGGGCCCTGCGTCCTGCAGCGGCCGGCGCTCGTCGTCGAAGTGGCCGTATCTGTCCTCGCCGCGCACCAGCATGGCGCTGACCCGCGTCGAGGAGGTGCAACGTGCCGAGGTCGGGATGTAGCTGATTCCCAGCCCGATGCGCCGGTCGTTCGAACGGTTGGGCCGCGAATTGTGCACGAGGTGCGTGTGGTGCAGCGAGAACTGGCCGGCTCTCACCGGCATGAAGGTCGTCCGGCTGCGGTCGACATCCGCCGCCAGCTCCTGGCCGCGCGACAGAAGGTTCTCGGGATCCTGCATCTCCGCGTGCGGCAACTGGCCGAGCTTGTGCGATCCCGGCACGACCTCCATGCAGCCCGCCTCGACCGGCGCGTCGGAGAGGGCGACCCAGGCCGTGACATGGCAGGCGGGTTCCAGCCCGAAGTAGGTCGCATCCTGGTGCCAGCTCACATAGGTGCCGGAGCCCGCATCCTTGGGCCAGACGCTGAGATGGAACAGCCGGATGTCGGGACCGATCAGATCCTCGACGGCATCGAGCACCTCGGGCGAATGCACGATTTCATCGACCCAGGGAAACAGCAGGTGCGGCTTGAAGTTATGGCCGCGCGTCAGCTTCTGGCCCTGGGCGCGCTCGAAGGCCTCGAGCCTGTCGCGCCAGGCCCGCGTGCGCTCGGTCGAGAAAGCGTCTACCGGGCAGACATAGCCGTCGCGGGAATAGCCTTCGACTTGCTCGGACGTGAGTTTCTTCGGCATGTCAGTGCGCCGTCCAGCCGCCGTCGACGAACAGCAGCGATCCCGTGGTGAAGGACGAATCGGAAGAGGCGAGGAACAGCGCCGCCTTGGCGACCTCTTCCGGCTGGCCGATCCGGCCCATCGGATGGCGCACCTTCCAGAAGGCGCGGGCGGCTTCCGGGTCGGGCTGCCGCTTCAGGGAGCGGGCCGGCATCGGCGTGTCGATGACGCCGGGCATCAGCGCATTGATGCGGATGCCCTGGGCGGCATGGTCGACGGCGACGGTCTTGGTGAAGGAGACGATCGCGCCCTTGGAGGCGATGTAGGCCACGTTGGTGCCGAGGCTCGACTGCGCGAGCTGCGAGCCCAGGGTGACGATGGCGCCGGATTTGGCGGCGATCATCGGATGGATGGCGTGATGCACCCACAGGAAGGTGCCCTTCACGTTGATTGCGAAGGTGCGGTCCCAGGTCGCCTCGTCGACCTTGTCGACGGTGCCGCCGAACGAGGCGCCGGCCGCCGTGACCAACACGTCGAGGCGGCCCCATTTCTCGAGGACCTTTGCCACGCCGGCACGCGCCTGGTCGTTGTTGCTGACGTCGGCCGGGATGACGAGAGTCTCGCTGCCGATCTCGGCGGCGACTTTAGCCAACCCCGCCTCGTCGAGATCGACCATCGCGACTTTTGCGCCTTCGGTTGCGAAAAGACGGGCCGTCGCGGCGCCGATGCCCGACGCCGCGCCCGTGACGATGGCTACCTGATCCTTGAGCTTCATGGCGGGAAGCTTAACCCTTCCCGCCGTACCTTGTCAGCGCGTCAGCGGGGCCGCTTGCGCAACGGACGTTTGTGCTGGGCGCGACGCGCCAGCATGTTCAGCCCCTCGACCAGCCCGGAGAAGGCCATAGCAGCGTAGATGTAGCCCTTGGGCACGTGCATGCCCATGCCGTCGGCGATCAGGGTCATGCCGATCATCAGCAGGAAGCCCAGCGCCAGCATGACGATGGTCGGATTGTTGCCGATGAACTTCGCCAAACCGTCGGCCGCGGCCAGCATCAGGACGACCGCCACGACGACGGCGATCACCATGATCGGGATGTCGTCGGTCATTCCGACGGCGGTGATGATGCTGTCGAGCGAGAAGACCAGGTCGAGGATCAGGATCTGGCCGATCACCCCGCCGACTGTGGCGCGGCCGACGGCGCCGGCCGTGACTTCCTCTTCCTCGTGGTCGCCCGTGACATGATCGTGGATTTCACTTGTGGCCTTGTAGATCAGGAACAGGCCGCCGGCGATCAGGATGAGGTCGCGCCAGGAAAAGCCATGGCCGAACAGTGAAAAGAGCGGCGCGGTGAGCTGGACGATGAAGGCGATGCCGCTCAGCAGGCCGAGCCGCATGAATACCGCCAGGCCGATGCCGATGCGCCGGGCGCCGGACCGCTTCTCCTCCGGCAGCTTGTTGGTCAGGATCGAGATGAAGATCAGGTTGTCGATGCCGAGCACGACTTCCATGACAACGAGGGTCGCGAGCGCGGCCCAGGCTTGCGGGTCGCGGGCGAGCGCGAGGAGTTCTTCCGTCATCCCACCAACATAGGTCATTGCTGGGTCCCGCCGAGAGACCTTTCTTTTGCAGGGCCGAGCCGGTAAGCCCCCAGCCGATGCCTTCCCCCGCCGCCCCACCGCGGTCCGTCTCCGGTTCTGCTCCCACGATCGCCATCGTGCTCCTGTCGGTCGCCGCCTTCGCGTCGGCGGCCAACATGCGCGTGATCGACCCGCTGCTGGTCCAGCTCTCCGCCGCCTTCGGGGTCACCGTCGGCGCGGCCTCGATCGCCGCCACCGCCTTCCTGTTCGCCAACGGCGTCTTCGTGCTGGTGCACGGCCCATTCGGCGACCGCTACGGCAAGATGCCCGTCGTCGCCATCGCCTGCATCGGGGCCGCCCTCTGCTCCATCCTGAGCGCCCTTTCGGCGTCGCTGGGCATGCTCACCCTGGCGCGCTTCCTGACGGGCGTGACCGGTTCGGCGATCATTCCGCTGGCCATCGCCTGGGTCGGCGACAATGTGAGTTACGAGAAGCGGCAGGCGACCCTGGCCCGTTTCCTTACCGGCCAGACACTCGGCCTGATGACCGGATCGGCGCTGGGCGGTGCCCTCGGCGACTGGCTGGGCTGGCGCTCCGTCTTCTGGGTGCTGGCCGCGATCTACATCCTGGCCGGCGGCGCCCTGTTCGCGGTCATGCGCGCCCGGCCCGACATCGCCCGTCCGGGCGAGCGCGCGGCGGGTTCGATGATCGGCCAGATGGTCCGCGTCGTCCGACGGCCCTGGGCGATGACGGTCATCCTGGTGGTGGCCTTGGAGGGCGGCGCCTTCTGGGGCGCCTTCACCTTCGTCGGGGCCGACCTGCACCAGCGCTTTGGCCTGGGCTTCGCTGCCATTGGGCTCGCGGTTGCGGCCTTCGGCGCCGGCGGCATCCTCTATGTGAAGGTGGCGCACCATCTGGTGCGCAAACTGGGCGAGCGCGGCCTCTGCACCTTGGGCGGCACGGGGCTGGGCATCGCCGTCGCGGCCATTGCGCTGG